>DNXA01000233.1:0-1911 GCA_003506065.1 Actinomycetota bacterium | reverse complement strand
CAGCGGTGGGATGACAGCGGCATAGACGCGGCCGCGCACGAGAGGCCATGGACCACTCATTGCTCGTCAGCCCCGTACGAGGCTCGTCGCCTAGCCGATGCGCGATTTTCCGCGACTTCGGTTTCGGTCATTGAAGCGGCCAGGGCTTGGTATCCCACGATCTCCGCCTTTTCACGGATCGCCGCCATGCCTGTGGTCCAGATGGCATGCAGGAGAGCCGACTCGCTCAGCTTTCCCGCGCGCAAGCCGTCGGGGCTTAGCTCTTCCAGGGCAAGTCGGAGTTCCTCGGAGGACTGCAGCGCTTGGAGGTCATCGACATCGCGTTCGGTGAGGGGCAGTGAGGGCCGGCGCACTACCCGGCCTTGATTTCTGGAAGGCATGAAGCAGATTCTGCATCAGATAGTGCTGCACTCAAAATATGCCGAAGGCGGGTCTTGGCGGCACAGGAGGACATGGGTCAATCGTGAGGCGATCAGCTGTTGAGAGTCACCCTTGGTCGCATCGTTGGGAGGCAATGCCCAGGCATGTGTGCGCTGGGGCAGTTGAAATTCGCCGAGAAATGCCCGGCGCGCCGCGCACTGTCTGCTTGCATTCGCACGTCGATGGGTCTAACGTCGCACCCCTAGATGTAGTGGTCACAACGGTGTGATTCCTCCACAGGTTGTGGCACTTCATCAACAGGTCGTCCACAAGATTTCCCAAGGAAATCCCCAAGACGGCAGTACTGGCGTTACAGATGTGACGAAAGTACATAGAAGTAAACGCAAGTGACGACAGCAAGACCAGAAGGTACGACCGAAACGGGGGTGAACCAGATGCGTTGTCCATTCTGCAAGGAAGACGACTCACGGGTCGTGGACTCCCGTGCGGCTGAAGATGGCCTGGCCATCCGCCGCCGCCGCGAATGCGCCAACTGCGGCCGCCGGTTCACTACTGCCGAAACTGCCCTGCTCCTGATCGCCAAGCGCTCCGGAGCACTTGAGTCCTTCAGCCGCGAAAAGGTCGTCAACGGTGTCCGCAAGGCCTGCCAAGGCCGACCGGTCAGCGACGACGATCTGGCTCGTTTGGCCCATCGGGTCGAGGACACCCTGCGCGCAGCTGGCGCAGCCGAAGTCCCCGCCCAAGAGGTTGGCCTGGCCATCCTCGGTCCGCTTCGCGAACTCGATGAAGTGGCCTACCTGCGCTTTGCCTCCGTCTACCGATCCTTCGACACCCTTGAGGACTTCGAAGCCGAGATCGCCCTGCTGCGTGCAGAAGGCGAACCACTCGGCAAGGAGCCCAGCACCACCAGTACCAATCAGTAATCCCAACCAAAGGCTTCCCGGTCCTTATCCGCATTTATCGAAAGGCACCACCCATGAGCGTGACCACCAACCTCGCAGCCACCGACGGCTTTGTTCACAACACCCTGCACAAGCCCGGCCTGGTGATGGAGCGCCTCTACACGACCCCGGGCCTGCATCCATATGACGGTGTGACCTGGGAGCGACGCGACGTCGTGCAGACCAACTGGAAGACCGGCGAGGCCGTGTTCGAGCAGCGCGGGGTTGAGTTCCCAGACTCGTGGAGCGTCAACGCGTCCACGATCGTGACCACCAAGTACTTCCGCGGAGCTGTGGGCACCGAGCAGCGCGAGTGGAGCCTGAAGCAGCTGATCGACCGGGTCGTGCTGACCTACACCAAGGCGGGCAAGGAGAACGGCTACTTCCGCACCGACGCTGATGCCGAGATCTTCGAGCTCGAGCTCACCCACATGCTGCTGCACCAGGTGTTCAGCTTCAACTCACCTGTGTGGTTCAACGTGGGCACCACCAGCCCGCAGCAGGTCAGCGCCTGCTTCATCCTCAGCGTCGATGACACCATGGATTCGATCCTGAACTGGTACCGCGAAGAGGGCATGATCTTCAAGGG
>DNXA01000029.1 GCA_003506065.1 Actinomycetota bacterium | reverse complement strand
CAACGTCCTGAGGAACTACAACTAGTCAACGATGTCGCCAGTTGAGCCTGGACTGGCGAGCTGAGCAATCGCCTGCTCAGCCTGCTCAAGAGTTGTGTTGAAGAGATCTTCATCGACGGCAGAAGGTGGGTCCAGGAGATACGGCTTGGGGATGCTGACGGTCGCTGTCCCGTTGGGAAGCTGCCAGATCTCGACACCCCGTGGCACCGAGTCGAAACTCTCCTGCCGGAGCAGAGTCGCCCCGAGCTGACTCAAGCTCGATCGAAGCACATCGACGCGCTCCTGGTACTTCCGCTCGTCATTCGTCTCAGCCATTCATTGCCCCTTCGTCGCCATCACGTGCCTTCGGAACATACGCCGAACTGCAAACTCAAGCAGAACTCAACCGGTTCTCGCACCACCTGCATCACGTTACGGTGGTGTCCACCATCGAGCCAGGGGGAGTCATGAACCTTCGAACTGACCGGCACGGCGCCAGCTTTCGCATCCGACTCGCCAAGATCCTCATCGTCGCCACAGTGCCGATCGCCATTGCGGGCCCTGCCCTCGCGGCCGGTTCTCCGCCTGCCGCACCGAGCATCGTCTCGCTCGCGACCGGGCCGTCCACCGCGACCGTCACTTGGAAAGCGCCTGCATCTGATGGCGGCAGCCCGATCACGATGTACGTGGCCACGGCCGCCCCAACCATCACCACAGAGGCTGTGCACAGCTGCACCACGACGGGCGCGACCGTGTGCACGATTAGCGGCCTCACGCCCGGCTCCATCTACTGGATTTCCGTGACCGCCGGCAATCCCACGCTCGGGCCGGCCTCTGCGCCGGTCGCCGACTCACCGATCGGCAACGCTCCCCCGGTGATGAACAACCTGCCTGCGATTACAGAGGTGACCCCCTTCGAGGCCACGAAGAAGGGCGGGACGCGCATCACGATCCGCGGCACGAACCTCCTCGGAGCGACCAAGGTGACGTTCAACGGCGTGAAGGGCACGAACCTCGTCCTCGAAAGCCCGACCAAGATCAAGGTGACCGCGCCCAAGAGCAAGGCCGGGCCGGCCGTCATCAAGGTCACCACGTCGACGGGTCAGCTCACTTCAATGGCCTTCGTCTTCGACTGACCGCAGATTCGCTCGGTTGAAAGAGTCGCGCCTGACCGAATGGCACGCAGGGTAGACATCACGGCTTATACGACAGATCGAGTTCGTGCGCGGCATATTGAAGCTGCTTGTCGCGAGTCCAAATGCGAATGTCACCAGACGACAAAGCACTGCCGAGCAAATGCGCATCAGCGGGGCTGAGCCCTTTGCCCCACAATCTGCGTTCACCTACCAGTGCAAGCAGTTCTCCATGATCAAGCACACTAACGGTCGACAATCCCGCCAGCATCCGCAGCAGATCATCTCTACGAGCGAGTGAGCCCAGAGCCAGTTCCTCCACTACCAGCGGGTGCGTGACGACGCTGTCGCTGAGAAGAAGATCGACGAGCACTTGGTCTGAGTTGTGAAGGTGGTCGATCCACACAGAGGTATCGACCAGGATCATTCCGCCTCACCTCGGCGACGCGGAGCAGCGGAGGCGTTCGGGTCAGTGCCTCCCATGCGTGCGAGCTTTCGCGCACTTGCCAATCTGATGAGCGTCTCAAGGCCTTCCCGTACGAGGCTGTCCTTGTCGCCAATACCTGTCGCAGCCGCAGCGCGCAGGACAAGCTCGTCGTTCACAATGGCGTCGGAGTTGACTGTTTGGGCGAGATGGACAGCGTTAGTCGCCGAGGCGGGAGGAGCTTTTGTAACGCGCTCGAACGTCACTTGCTTGCCCAACTGAACGTTGCGGGCTCGGAATCCTGCCCACGAAGGGCGATCGCCAGCGAAGAATGCCTGGTATTGGTTTGCCGAAGGTGGCAGGCCGCCGACCAATTCGTCCAGTTGCTGCCACGTCAAAGTCGTCGAGTCGTCGACTTTGCTTAAGAGTTCGCGCAACGGGGCCCAGGTAGCCACATCAACCTCCGAATGTTTAAGTAATTCTTAATTTAAACATTAAAAGTTAATTTTTCAGACATTAAATCTGAACTCCACCGTATTTCGTCCCGAATAGGCGTCAGGCGCCGCATGCTCATCGCGCTACTGACCTGCTCAAAAGAGGAGGTGCTCACCTGTCCCGGACCAACAGGTTAGGAAGCATCGCCTTCTAGGCGCAGGGGTAAGGGCCTTCCTGCCCGTTCGGGCAGATCGCATTGGTCCAGGTCACGCCAGCGATGGTTGTCGCGTACAGAATCGCGGCGTTCAGGTTCGCACCGCTCACGTTCGCGCCGGTCAGGTTCGCCAGGGTCAGGTCCGCGTTGTAGAGGTTCGCCGAGATCAAGGTCGCATTGGTCAGATTCGCGTTGGTCAGGACCGCGTAGCTTAGAGTCGCGTAGTTCAGGTCCGCGCCGGTCAGGTCGGCTCCCTGACACGTTTGACCGCAGGCGGGATTGGCGCGCAGACGCGAGGGTGCCGTACCGAAGTTCGCGTGGTTCAGGTTCGCCCCCCGCAGCTTCGCGTTCCGCAGAGTGGCCCCGCGCAAGTCCGCGTGATGCAGCACCGCGCCCCGCAGATCAGCACCATCCAACCGGGCATTCGCAAGTGTGCCGTGTGAAAACACCACCCCACGCAGGTTCGCACCCCGCAGGTCAGCTCCTGTCAGGTCGAACGCCCGCAGATCCTTGCCGTGCATGTCTGCGCCGCGACAGGACACCGTGACGGTCAGGTCGCACGAACGCGCGGACACGACGCCGGCAGATGCGCCACCTGTCGCGAGCAGCGCAGTCGCAGCGATAACAGTCCCGAGCACGGCCGCTCTCAGAATGCGCATGGGCGAACGCTCCGGCAAAAGAATGCGCATGTCTAACCTGTGGTTTCGTCCTCTCGGCCCGAGAGGACACGTCACGGGCGCCACGCAACCTGGCAGAAACACCTTCGGGGCGGACGCCCTGCTACACGTTGAAGCGGAACTCCACCACATCGCCATCGACCATGACGTAATCCTTGCCTTCCATCCGCACCTTGCCCCTGGCCTTGGCCTCTGCCATCGAACCGGTGTCGACGAGGTCGTTGAACGACACGACCTCGGCCTTGATGAAGCCCTTCTGGAAGTCCGTGTGGATCACGCCAGCGGCCTCCGGAGCGGTGGCACCCTTGAGGATGGTCCACGCACGCGCTTCCTTTGGGCCTGCGGTCAAGTAGGTCTGCAGGCCAAGCGCGGCAAAGCCAACACGCGCAAGGGCGTTGAGTCCTGACTCCTCCTGCCCAACCGAGTTCAGCAGTTCCATGGCCTCGTCATCCTCGAGCTCGACGAGCTCGGCTTCCAACTTGGCGTCCAGGAACACTGCTTCGGCCGGAGAGACGAGTCGTCGCATCCGTTCCTTGAATTCCTCGTCGCCAAGCTCGTCCTCATCGACATTGATGACGTAGACGAATGGCTTTGCAGTCATCAGAAAGAGCTCTCGAAGGGGCTCGACATCGACCTTGGACTGAAACAGCGTGCTGCCTTCGTCGAGGATGACCATGGCTTCTTCTGCTGCCTGGACAATCGCAGCACGGGACTTGTCCGTGCGTGCCTCCTTCTGCAGGCGAGGGATCGCCTTCTCCAGAGTCTGCATGTCGGCCAGGATCAGCTCGGTGTTGATCGTCGCCATGTCCTCTTCTGGCGAGACCCGCCCCTCGACGTGCACGACGTCCTCGTCGATGAATGCGCGCAGCACCTGACAGATGGCATCGGACTC
>DNXA01000182.1 GCA_003506065.1 Actinomycetota bacterium | reverse complement strand
AGCGCGCACGTCGATGCATCGCTTTGGCTTCAGCGAAGCAGAGCTGATTCGGGTGCTCGCTGATCCCGTCACCCGTGCGGCCCTGGAGTCCACGCGGGTGCAACTCTGCGGCCTGTCACTCCACCTTCCGCTCGAGCAATCTGCCAATGAGGAGCCGGTGCCCGGAGAGGCCGCCGTCACTGCCCGCGTTCGCGAGGTCCAGCGGTGGCACGGACTTTGGCAGACCGAATCAGCCAAACTCGGCATCGAGGTGGATCAGGCCCTGTGGCTCTCACATCTCAATGACACTGAGTATGCGCAATTGCAGGGGTCCAATAGGCGGGTGCAGATCAAGGCGCGCATCGGCACGCGACTGTGGCTGGGAGAGCGGAGCGCCCTGACCGTGCACGGCACAGCGCTAGCGGTCCACCCACTGCCCGATGGCACCCACGTCGGCTACCGCCAACGCACTGGTCCGGCCGGCGGAACCCTGGTCGTGGTCTCCGGCGGCACCTCACATGGCATTGGACTCAGCGCGCCGACACCCGCGGCAAGCTTGCGCCAACGGATCGTCACCGCCGGCACCGGAGCACTGGATGCTGCCGGTCGAGCGCTTTCGCCATTCATCTGGGAGGGCAAGCAGCGTTGGTTCGCCGAGACGCCGCATCAGCATCATTCGATGGTCTGGTTGCCTCGCGGATGTGTGGTGCCGCAGGTCGGTGATCAGTTGCGCGCGGAGGTGCGCTTCACCACATCGCGCTTTGATGTCGTTCGCGGTCTGGACTCGTAGTCCGCACTGGATCATCCGGCGGACGGCGGATGTCGCGAATGACCATGACGGCGAAGAAGGCCGTGCCTGCGATGTGCACGAGGGTGGCAAGGGCGTACCACTGTGACGTCATCCCCTTTGCACCATCGATCTGGTAGCCAGCCAGGAACCACCAGACTGAAACGAAGTACACGACCTCTGCGGCCTGCCAGATGAGGAAATCCCGCCAGCGAGGTCGAGCCAGCACTGCAAGCGGAATCAGCCAAAGCCCGAACTGTGGAGCAAAGCCCTTTGCTGTCACCACGTATGCGGCAAGGACGAGGAAGATGACAGACACTGCACGTGGAGGCTGTGGTGCTTGCATGACGACTGCAGCGATCCCGGCCAGTGCTGCGAGAAAGAGGAAGAGGGCTGCAAGGCTGGCCTGTCCAGCGGTGAGTTGAGGTCCGCCCCACTGACCGATGGCGAACCAGACAGAACCAAGATCAGGAGCCGAATCAATGACCTTGCGATAGATCGCTGCCCAGCCTTCGACGTTGATGACCATGAACGGGACGTTGATCGCCAGCCAGGCGATCAAGGCGGACAGCACGATCCGGCCAGCGGCCTGCCACTGCTTGGTCCTGAATGCCAGCAATACCAAGCCGAACAGGATCACGACTGGATAGTGGGCAGCCGACATCGCTGCGCCCAGGAGCACGCCAGCGGAAAGATTCCGGCTGCGTGAGAGCTGCAGCATTGCGAGAGCGACCAGTGCCACTGCCAGGAGATCCCAGTTGATGCGCGAGGCGAGAATGATGATCGGTGCGAGCGCAACCATGGCTGCATCCCACGGTCGATTGCGTTCTGCGAGAGCCGTTGCAATGACGGCGATCAGCAATGGGAGCAGCAACAGCACCACATTGACATCGAAGAACAAGGTGGCGACATCGGCCTGCGGGCGCAATGCACTCAGCCAGCGGGTAAGGAGCGCAGAGACCTCCATGAACATGCCGACCAAGACCGGCGCGTCAACACCCTGGTGCGACGCGGAGAGATCGACGTACGGGACGGCACCTTGCGCAAGCCCCTGCAGGCTGTAGAAGGGGTGAATATCGGTGTAGCAGAGGTGCTCATAGCGTTCAGGGGAAATCCATCCTGAACTTCGGCAGGAGGAGCCCAGCCAGATCCCAAGGCTGTAGCTCAGGCCCGTGAGCACGATCAGTACACGCAGTGGAGTCCACCAGCGTCGATGACTTCGTCGATGCGCGCCAGCCGCACCGCCGATCAGCTCGCTGTTCTGCGCGAGCAACGGGTCCTCCGCAGTTGGGGCGAGCTCAGTCATCCGCGCTAGCCAGCAACCGATGGCGGGCCATCACCGTCACCCTTCACTGGTGCCTTCGAAGGAGTCTTGCTTGGGGATCTGGAAGGCCGGGTTGTTGGCACCTGCTTGGGGGCCGCATCGCCAAGTGGCACGGGAGCGACCGTTGTGCTGGGATTGCCGAACACATCGCCATTGGGTGCCTCGCCAATGGGCTCGGGCGAGAACTCATTGGCATCGGCATTGGCGCAGCCAAGCGGGGGGAGTCCGCCGTTGGCGTCTGTCAGAGCAACGCAATCAAGCCGGTCGTTGATCGATGAAGGTGGTTCTGGCAGGGGCACGACCGGCTGCCCTTTGAGCGCAGCCTTCATGTACTTGGTCCAAATAGCTGCAGGAAAGGATCCACCAGTGACCGTGCGCAAGCCCCCAGTGCCGGACAACGACACCGGCAGTCCCGAGGCGTTCTCCTTTGCCATCAGCACAGCAGTCGACAACTGAGGCGTGTAGCCCACAAACCAAGCGCTCTTGTTTCCGTCGGTGGTGCCCGTCTTCGCACTGGCTGGCCTGTTCAGCGCTTGCGCGGCAAATGCCGTGCCTCGGAGCACGTTCTCGTTGAGTGCGTACGTCACTGTGTCGGCCACGCGGGAATCAAATTCAGTGGTGAGGGTCGGCTCATAGTCGAAGAGCAGGCCGCCATTGGGGCCGATCACCTTGTCGACAATGGACGTGGTCGAGCGCACCCCCTGCGCCGCGAAGGTCGCATACGCATTGGCCATGCTCAGACCTGAAGGCGAAGCCGTGCCGAGCACGAAGGTGAGATCGAGCTTGTCGAGATTGAGGCCCGGAGTGGACTCCGGTATGCCGGCGCGCACCGCCGCATTCGACACTGCATCCACCCCGATCGCGGATTCCATCCGCACGTAGGCGGAGTTGACCGAGCGCAGCGTTGCCTTCAACAGTGAGATCTCACCAAAGGACCGATCGCCGTAGTTGGTCAAGGTGTAGCCGTTCACTGTCGTGGGTGAATCTCCATTCCAGACTGAGGTCAACGGCATGTTCTTCTCAGTTGCCGCCGCCAGTGCGAAGGGTTTGAAGGTTGATCCGGCTTGCGCGAAGGGCCGCGTTGCATTGTTGATCTGGTCGGCGATGAAGTCCTTCCCGCCATACAGGGCAACGATTTCGCCGGTGTTGGGGCGAACGGAGGCCAAGCCGATCCGAAGACCCTCAGTATTCGACGAAGGTCCGGCAGCCTCGACGGCCTTCACTGCCGCATCCTCGGCCTTCTTGTCCAAGGTGGACACGATCTGCAGTCCGCCACTTTCAATCTCGGCCTCATCGAATCCAAGTGACACCAATTGATCCTTGATGCCTTGCAGCAGATAGCCAGTCTGGCCACCGAGGCGATTGGCGTTCTTGGCCTGCAAGATCTCCGGGAACCGCACCCCTGCACGCTGATCGGCTGTGATCCAGCCCTGCGATTCCATGCCATCAAGCACATAGCTCCAACGCGCCCGCAGGCCGCTCTTGTTCGACTCCGGGGCAAGCCCGCTGGGGGATTTGATCACCGCCGCGAGCACCGCACCTTCGGACAGAGTGAGATCGGTGACGGACTTGCCGAAGTACGCGCGCGCCGCGGCATCGATGCCATTGGCATGGCGGCCGAAGTAGATGGTGTTGAGGTAGTCCTCCAGGATCTGATCCTTCGAGGTGACGGTCTCAAGCTTGAAGGCGAGCAGAGCCTCGCGGATCTTGCGATTCCAGGAACGCTCCTGGGTCAGAAAGGCATTCTTGGCGTACTGCTGGGTGATGGTCGAGCCACCTTGGGTCGAGCCGCCGGTCAGATTGTTGATGACTGCACGCGCGAAGCCGATTGGCGAGATGCCGCCGTGGTCGTAGAAGTCCCGGTCCTCCGCAGCCAGGATCGCCTTTTGCACCAGCTCAGGCACTTCTGCGAGCGGCACGCTGCGTCTGGATGAGTCGCCGAGCCGGCCGACCTCATTCTTGCCGTCGGCGTAGTAGACAACTGTGGCCTGGCTGGTTGCCAGTTCATTGGGAGTAGGGATCGTCGTCATCGCAATCGCGATGGCGAACCCCGCGACGGCGAGCACAAAGAGCCCGATGCCAGCGATCAGGATTCTTCGCACCCAATGCGGACGCTTTGCCTTCCTGCGCCGGGCTGCGGGCCTTGGACCACTGCTCGATCGAGCGGGTGGGCGTCTGCTCGCACCCCGCTGATCTCCAGTCACCGTTTCCCTTCGAGTTCGATGAGGTCACGGGGCGTGCGGGGTGCACGTCGCGGGACTCCATCTCCCAAGACGAAAGTCTTCATCAAAAAGTTCCAGTGGCACCGTTGGCAGACTTCAACGACATAGACCTTGAATTCCCCGTACATCCGGGCCATTTCGGGCAGATCCGCGTGCTGGCGGACGCGACCTGAATACGGACCAAGCTGATCGCCATAGACGTAGGTGACATGTGTGAAGTCCGGGTCCTTGCAGACCGGGCAGGGGCCGCCAACCGCCTCGCCATGGAATTTGGCTGCCTTGAGGAGGTAGGGATCTGCGTCACAGAACTCGCTGCTGAGCATCCCCCCACGGAAGAACGCCAACAGTGCTGCTCGCCGCTGCAGGGTGAAATCGATGGGGGACCGAGGAGCAGTGGGATCCGCAATTGGCTCGACCGGACCGAGATCGGTTTGCTTGCCTGGCTTGCCCGGCGCTCCACGCACGACTGAGCCACGAATGGCCGAATGGCGCGGAGCAGACATTCGGCCAGTCTAGGTTGCTTCGCCCGTCCGACCGGAGAGCGCCGCGTTTGCTTTGATATATCGAATTGATATATCTTTCCAATATGTCAAAGCGAGCGGATATCCTCGAATTCGCTGTTCTGGGCATGTTGGGCGATGGGCCCCTCCACGGCTATGAGCTGCGCAAGCGCCTCGATACTGTGCTTGGACCCTTCCGAACCCTCTCCTTTGGCTCCCTGTACCCCTGCCTGCGCCGGATTGAAGAGCGCGGACTCATCGTCCAGGTGCACGTCACCCCGGCCACTGAGAGCAATGCACCGCCGCTGAGCGGTCGACGCTCACGTGTGGTCTACTCGCTGACTGGCGACGGCAAGGAGGCCTTCGAGCACTGGGTCAACGAGCCTGGCCCAGAATCCTGGGAGGATGAGGGCTTCGCAGCCCATCTGGCATTCTTCGGGCGCACTGAAGCCTGGGTGCGCGTGCGTATTCTTGAAGGCCGGCGTTCGCGGATGGAAGAGCGCGTTGCCGCTCTGAGAGACTCGATGCTTCGCTCCCGCGATCGCGTTGATGCCTACACCCTTGAACTGCAAAACCACGGACTGGATCGAGCCGAGCGCGAGGTGCACTGGCTCAATGAACTCATCACCACTGAGCGCAAGAAGGCAGAAAGCGCTCAAGACCAGCACGACTCAACTACATAAGTACCGCTGAAAAACTAGGAGAACATAATGGGATCAGTACGCGTCGCCATCATTGGCGTCGGCAACTGTGCGGCATCACTCGTTCAGGGTGTCGAGTACTACAAGGATGCTGATCCGCAAGGATTCGTTCCCGGACTCATGCATGTGCAGTTCGGGCCATACCACGTCCGTGATGTTGAATTCGTCGCCGCCTTTGACGTTGACGCCAAGAAGGTCGGGCAGGATCTGTCCGCTGCCATCGGCGCCTCGGAGAACAACACGATCAAGATCTGCGACGTGCCCGTCACCGGCGTCATCGTTCAGCGCGGCCACACTCTTGACGGCCTGGGCAAGTACTACCGCGAGACCATCAGCGAATCTGAAGAGTCAGCAGTCGATGTTGTTGCCGCACTGAAGGCAGCCAAGACCGACATCGTCGTGTGCTATCTGCCAGTGGGTTCCGAGGACGCGGCTCGCTTCTACGCGCAGTGTGCAATTGACGCTGGCTGTGGCTTCGTCAATGCGCTCCCCGTGTTCATCGCCGGCACGCCAGCGTGGGCAAAGAAGTTCGAGGATGCCGGTCTGCCAATCGTGGGCGACGACATCAAGAGCCAGGTCGGCGCGACCATCACGCACCGCATCCTCGCCAAGCTCTTCGAAGATCGTGGCGTCATCCTTGATCGCACCTACCAGCTCAATGTCGGCGGCAACATGGACTTCATGAACATGCTTGAGCGTGATCGCCTTGAGTCCAAGAAGATCTCCAAGACTCAGTCAGTGACCTCGCAGATCTCGCATGACATCGGCGCCCGCAATGTGCACATCGGCCCGTCTGACTATGTGGCCTGGCTCGATGACCGCAAGTGGGCCTTTGTTCGTCTGGAAGGTCGCGCCTTCGGTGACGTGCCCCTGAGCCTTGAGTACAAGCTTGAGGTCTGGGATTCACCCAACAGTGCCGGCGTGATCATCGACGCAGTTCGTGCAGCAATGATTGCCAAGGACCGCGGAATCGGCGGACCAATCCTGTCGGCTTCGAGTTACTTCATGAAGTCACCCCCAGTGCAGTACAGCGACGCCGAGGCTCACATCGCCGTCGAGGACTTCATTGCGGGAAAGATTGACCGCTAACACCTTCACGTCCAGTGCCCCGGTGGTCCGAGTGAAGAACTCGGCACACCGGGGCACTGTCGCGTACGGTGTGAAGATGACTCCGCAAGAGTTCGAGGATCTCGCGCATCTTCGCCGTGCGCGCGACCTCATGGACCGCGATTATGCGCAGCCGCTGGACGTGCCCGCCATGGCACGCACTGCGCTCATGTCCACTGCACATTTCTCAAGAAAATTCCGTGCTACCTACGGCGAGACTCCCTACTCCTATTTGATGGCTCGTCGGATTGAACGGGCCAAGTCATTTCTCCGCCAAGGGATGTCCGTTACTGACGCATTCATGGCTGTCGGCTGTACATCACTTGGATCTTTCAGTTCGCGATTCTCCGAGATCGTTGGCCAAACACCATCCCAGTACCGGGCCAGCGAGCATCACGAATTGCTGCCTCCCTGTGTGAGCAAGATTGCAACCCGACCGCAACGCACTCGCACCGCTGTG
>DNXA01000033.1 GCA_003506065.1 Actinomycetota bacterium | reverse complement strand
CGCTTCCTGGGTTCGCGCCAGGGCGAGGTCTCAGCCCGGCTTGCTGAACGACTCCTGGAGCAGCCACTGAGTGCGATCGAGCGGCGATCCAGTCAGGAGACGGTCTTTGCCATCTCCACCGGCGTGGCCACGCTCATCACCCAGATGCTCGGCTCAATCGCGCTGTTGTTGAGCGAGTTCACACTGATGGCACTGCTCTTTGTCACGCTCATGCTCATCGACCCGGTCGTGACCATTGCTGCAACTGCATATTTTGCAGCGATCGGCTTCGGCATCCATCGCTCGTTGAGCGCTTGGTCTGGTCGCCTGGGAACCGTGCTCGGCCAGACTTCAGTGCTTGGTCAACAGCGCATGCAGGAGGCGATGGTCGCCTATCGCGAGATCTTCGTGCTTGGTCGCCGCGCGCAGTACGCCGAGGCCATCGGGGGTCTTTGGCGAGTCTCTGGCAAGGCGGCCGGTGACTCACTGTTCCTCATGCAGCTGCCGAAGATCGCCTATGAGACCGCCCTTGTCATTGGTGGAGTGCTCTTGGTCGCCTGGCGCTTCACGGTGTCAGGGCCGACTCAGGCAGTTGCCATCATCGTGCTGTTCCTGGCCGCTGGCTCGCGCGTCCTGCCTTCGATGCTGCGCATCAACACACTCGTGCTGAGCATTCGCCAGGGCATCGGGTATTCCACCACTCTCATGCCCTTGATCGACGAGCTGAACACTGCGCCACAACCCTTCGCTGCCACTGCGCCTTCTCGCGAGCAGTTGCCGGGATCCTTGCAGTACCAAGGCTTTGAGCCCACGATCGAAATTCGAGATGTGTCGGTCATCTACCCAGGGACATCAACGCTGGCGCTCAGCGAGGTGTCCTTGTCAGTGCTCGCTGGTGGGCGTATCGCTGTCGTTGGTTCTACAGGAGCAGGCAAGTCGACATTGGCTGATGTTGTGCTCGGAGTGCTGCGGCCCCAGCACGGCACAGTGCTGATCTCGGGGATGGCTCCCAAGGATGTCATTTCGCAGTGGCCAGGATCAATGGCATACGTGCCCCAGCATGTGGCGATGATCAACGGCACGGTGCGCGAGAACGTGGCCTTGGGGCTGGTGACTGAGGTGCGAGATGACACACGCATCTGGGAGGCACTGGAGCAAGCGCGCCTTGCCAGTTTCCTTTCGGATCAGCGCGACGGTCTTGACACGGTGATCGGGGAACGAGGTGTGCGGCTCAGCGGCGGACAGCGGCAACGTCTTGGTCTTGCCAGAGCGCTGTTCACCCACCCACGACTCCTGGTGCTCGATGAGGCAACAAGCGCACTGGATGCCGAGACTGAAGCCTTCATCGCAGATGCCCTGAACTCACTGAGCAGCGAAGTCACCACCGTCACCATCGCCCATCGTCTGGCCACCATCCGCAATGCTGACGCTGTGGTTTTCCTGCAAGATGGCCGCGTTGTGGACATCGGGACTTTCGCGGACATCCGGGAACGCAATCCTTCGTTCGAGCGGCAAGCGCAGCTCTCCGGAATCGACGGACCTGCAGCGTGAGACCCGACGCCGTCAGGATTGGCTAGGCCAGCTCGCCGTAGGCCGCAGCCGTGGCCTTGGCTGTTGCCTGCCAGGTGATCTGTCGCGCATGGCCAATCCCCGCCTCACTCCTGGCGGCCTGCCCGGCCGAATCGACCAGCATCTGGGCCAGTGCCCGCGCCAGATCCTCTGCACTGCCTGGCTCAAAGAAGTTGATGAAGTTCTCGGCTACCTCGTGAAAGACCGGGATGTCTGAGGCGACCACGGGGCAGCCGCAGGCAAGTGCTTCCAGGATCGGCAGCCCAAAGCCCTCCATGGCCGAAGGGAAGACAAAAGCCTCGGCACTGCGATAGAGGCCCGCAAGCTCATCATCATCGGGAGTGCACTGGTGGACGCGTGAAGCAGGCAGCACTTCGTTGATCGCCTGCATCTCGTCTGCTGCCAGCGGCTCGCCTGCAATCGCGAGTCCGAGATCATTGCCTTGGGAACGAAGTGTGGCAAGGGCGGCAAGGAGCAGCTCAAAGCCCTTGTACTTCTTGCGCGAACCCACATACAGCACATATGGAAAGTCAACCTGTGTTGGCGATTTGGGATTGCCATTGAGGAAGGCATCGGAAACACCCAAAGGGATGACCACTGTCTTGCTGGAGGTCGTCGGCAGCAGCTGGTGCAGTTGGTCAGCTGAGGTCTGCGAGATCGAGATGATCAGGTCGGCGCGCAACAGGGTCTGATGCTTGTCGCGATGCGGTCCCGAGTGCATGTCCATCCCGAGCAGCTCGGGAATCATGTCGTAGAGAGTGACGGCCAAGTTGCTGCTGCGTGCGATATCTGGATGCTGTGGTCGAAAGTAAGTGGTGTGCAGAAGATCGAATCGACCTTGACTGTGAGTGCCACCGGCTCGATACCGCAGGAATGCGTTCTTCGGCCGGTCGGACAGATGCAGCATCCGGGGGACGCCCCGTGGAACAGCGCGAAGCTCAGGCATGTCAGCGGTCAGCTGCGGCACGATCTGGCGAAGATGCTGATTGCTGCAACGCGAGAACAGCAGAACTGGATCAACATCCAATTCAGGATGAGCTGAGAAATTGCCGATGAGTTCGGCGAAGTACCTGCTGATGCCTCCGCGCTGTTGACGCACGAAGATCTCGCTGTCATAGGCAACGCGCATGCTCATCGGCCAGGCCCAGGCGCGTGCTCAAGCACGGGCGTGCCTGGCGATCAAGCGGCTTGCACGTCGGCGCAAGCCCTGCGCCTTCAGCTGCAGCAGATCCTTGCGCGGCAAGGTGAAGGTGTCATCAGCGACCAGTTGCTTGAACCGCTGTTCGTTGGCCCTGTCGACTTGAACACTCAGTCGTGAGTCGCGGGAACTGCTGAACGAAGCAGAACCATGGTGGTAGACGCTTGCATCAAGCAGAAAGTGCCCGCGGTATCCCTGAAACGCCAAGGTGGGATGGGTGAAGTGCACGTCGTGATTCAGGCGCGCGATCTGCACGCCAACAAGACGTCCCGTGTCCATCTGCAG
>DNXA01000012.1 GCA_003506065.1 Actinomycetota bacterium | reverse complement strand
CTCGGGAACCAATCGGGGATGAATCGCCGCAGACCCCATTGCTCAATAATCTCGTTCATCTGGGCGCCATCCCTTGCCTGCGCCGGAATTGACATGTCCACTGAACAGTGAAGATCACGAACAGCTGTGGCAACAGTGCGCGCAGTTCCCAATGCCGTCGCGTGCTCGATCAACAGGGCTTGGATTCGCGGAGTCAACGGGGATTTTGGCGGCCCCGCAGCAGCTTCAAGAATTCCGTCCAGGGAGTCGTACTCGCGGAGCAGCGCTGCAGCGGTCTTCTCGCCAATGCCGGGTACTCCTGGAATTCCATCCGATGGGTCCCCACGCATGATTGCCAGGTCGACGTACTGATCGGCCCGAACTCCATACCTTGTCTGCACGCCAGCGGCATCCAGCAGGGGCCACTTGGGCATGCCACCATTGACAGCCAGGAACACCTGAGTCTTGGCATCATCGTCGACCAGCTGCACCAGATCTCGATCCCCAGAGATCACGATGCTTGGTCCGAGGCTCTGCGAGGCAAGACTTGCGAGCACGTCATCGGCTTCAAAGCCATCGACGCCAACTCTCGCGATGCCAGCAGCGTCCAGCAGTTGCGCCAGTGCTGCTGCCTGCGGGGTGAGTTCCTCCGGCTCTGCCTCAAGCCAAGTGCCGTCGTCGGCGAACCGGGCAACACGGTGCGCTTTGTACGAAGGCATGAGGTCCACTCGCCATGCGGGGCGCCAATCTGCATCCCAGCAGGCAACCAGGCCCGAGGGAGACAAGCGCTGGTAGAAGGCGTCCAGAGTGGTCAGGAATCCCCGAAGCGCCTGATGCGGACGGCCGTCGGGTGCCTTCATGGAGTCGGGCAGGGCGTAGAAGCTCCGGTAGTACAGCGAAGCGGAGTCAAGCAGCAGGGTCGGACCCGAGCTCATGACAGCATCTTGACTCATGAGGGCATCGTGACAGATCTCGAATGCCCAAGGAGTCAAGGCGGATGCCTTAGATTGTGCTGATGGAAGCAGCTTTCGGCCCCGCCGACTTCGCCTCGCGCATGGAGCGAGTGCGAACCGCAGCTCGAGAGTCCGGCATCGATGCGGTGCTCGTGACCCCTGGCGCTGATCTGCGCTATCTGACTGGCTATGACGCCAAGGCTCTTGAGCGCCTGACATGCCTGGTGCTGCCGACCGATGGTGATGCCGTCATCGTCGTGCCCTCGCTTGAAGTGCCAGCTGCTCTAGTCAGTCCGATTGCCGCCATGGGGATTCCCATCATTGGCTGTACGGAGACCGAGAACTCCTACAGTCGAGTTGCCGGGCTCATCCCGGCAGCCCGGCACGTGGCAATCGACGATCACATGTGGGCCTCGAAGGTTCTGCGCATGCGCGATGCGATGCCAAGCGTCGATCAGAGCGCCGCAGGCCCACTCATTGAGCCGATCCGAATGCGCAAGGACGAACGCGAGATCGCTGCATTGCGCAGGGCTGGAGCGGCAATCGATCACGTGCACGCGCAAGTGCCCGGATTGCTGCGGGCTGGTCGCACCGAGCGCGAGGTTGGACGCGATATCGCTGAACTCATCATTGCCGCAGGGCATGTCAGTGTGGATTTCGTCATCGTGGCTGCTGGCCCCAATGGCGCGAGCCCGCATCACGATCTGTCAGACCGGGTGATCCAGCAGGGCGATGCGGTGGTGGTCGACATCGGTGGAACGATGCCTGACGGCTATTGCAGTGACTGCACGCGCATGTACTCGGTGGGTGACCCTGGAGCCGAATACCTTGAGAAGTACGCACAGCTGTTTCAGGCACAGCAGCAGGCATCAGCGTTGGCAGCTCCAGGTGTCACGTGCGCGGCAATCGACAGCGCGGCCCGCGATCGGCTTGCCGAAGCCGGCTTGGGGGAGCAGTTCATCCATCGCACGGGTCACGGCATTGGAATGCAGACTCATGAGGAGCCGTACATCATGCAAGGCAATGAGTTGATCCTGGAGCCAGGCATGGCGTTCAGCATCGAGCCTGGCTTCTACGACCAGGGCCGATTCGGTGCTCGCATCGAGGACATCGTCGTCTGCACGGAGCATGGTGTGGAATCAATGAACAACCAGACTCGCGAACTCGTCATTGTCGACTAGACAGATTCAGCCGCAGTTCCTCCCCAAGACTCATCACGCACGCCTAGCACTGCTGCTGAGGGCGCTGGGTGCTGTCAGCAGTGGCGCACTGCTGAGCCTGGCGTTCCCACCGGTAGGCATGGGTTGGCTGGCGCTTCCGGCCGTCGCCCTGTTGATCGGTGTTGTCGCGCAGGCACGCATATGGCACGCAGCCGGATTGACTTTTGGCGCTGCCGCGGTGTTCTTCCTGCTGCTCCTGCACTGGCTGACAGTGGTGGGGATCGACGCCTGGATTCTGCTGTCACTTGTGTGCGCGTGCTACTTCGCACTCATGGGCGCAGGTATCGCAGTGTTGAGCCGGCTGCCCTTCTGGCCGATCTGGGTGGCCGGAATGTGGGTGGCCCAGGAATGGCTGCGTGGCAGTTTCCCCTTTGGCGGTTTTCCTTGGGGCAATCTTGCATTCGCTCAGGCGGACACCTCCTTCGGTCGACTATCGATGCTCACCGGGGCTCTTGGCACCAGTGGCGCACTCGTGCTGTGTGCGAGCGCCTTCGTGGCCTTGGTGCAAGCCGCGCGACGTGGGCAACTGACTGGGGCGCTGGGTTGGGGCGCCACGGCGCTGGCCATCGTTGTGCTGCCGATGTTCATGACTCCACCGGTCACTGGCGATTTGATCGGCGGCACGCAAAGTGCGCGGATCGCTGTGGTCCAAGGCGGCACGCCACAGACGGGGCTGGGCGCTATGGATGTGCGTCGCACTGTGCTCGACAACCATGTTCGACACACGATGCTGCTGGCGGCCGAAATCGCCCGCGGTGACCAATCCAAGCCCGACCTTGTCCTGTGGCCTGAGAATGCCTCCGACCTGGATCCAAATATCGATGCAACTGCTGCTGCCGCGATTGGCACAAGCGTGCGAGCCATCAACACCCCGGTACTCGTCGGTGCCATCGTAAATGTTCCAGGGGACCCGAATTCGGTTTGGAACCAAGGGATTCTGTGGGATCCCGTGGCAGGTCCCGTCTGGGCATACAGCAAGACACATCCGGTGCCCTTTGGGGAATACATCCCGTTCCGGTCGGCGATAGCTCCCCTCATTGATCGCTTCGCCCGGATCACTCGCGATTTCGCTGCGGGGGACGAGCCCGGTCTGTTCAATGTCAATGGACTTGCCATCGGCGATGTCATCTGCTTTGAGATCGCCTACAACAGCGTGATCAATCCGCTCATAGACGGCGGAGCAAGGGTGCTCACGGTGCAAACCAACAATGCGACCTATGCAGGCACTTCCCAGCCCAGTCAGCAGTTGGAAATCGAGAGATTCCGCGCCCTGGAGACTGGCAGGAGCGTGGTGGTGGCCGCTACCACGGGCATCAGCGCATTCATCGCTCCTGACGGGTCAGTGGTGCGGCAAATACCCGAAGGGGAGGTAGGCAGTGCCGTGGAGGAAGTGGCATTGCGGGGGGCACAGAACCCAAGTGCCAGTCTTGGGCGCCCGCTCGCGGGAATCTGGGCGTTGGCTAGCCTTGGAATCACCCTCTTTATGGGACTCACATCGATGATGAAACGACGGCGAACAGGACATAAGGTGCAGCGGTGAACTTTTTTGACCTTGGGCGAATCCTGGTGATCATCCCAACTTTCAATGAGATCGACACGGTGCGTCCCATCGTGACACGGGTTCGCACCAGCGTGCCCGAAGCCGACATCCTCATCGTCGATGACAATTCTCCCGATGGCACCGGAGCCCTTGCCGACGAACTCGCACAGGCCGACTCCCAGATCCATGTCATGCATCGGGTGGGCAAGGAGGGACTGGGTGCCGCCTACCTCGCTGGTTTTGGCTGGGCTCTGCAAGAGCACTTCGATGTGATTGTGGAAATGGATGCTGACGGCTCCCACCAGCCTGAGCAGCTGCCTCTGCTGCTCGATGCCCTCCGTGACGCTGATCTTGTCCTGGGCTCGCGCTGGGTCCAGGGGGGCTCAGTTGAGAACTGGTCAAAGGGCAGGGAACTGCTCTCACGTGGCGGAAGCCTGTATTCGCGCCTGATGCTTGGGCTGCCGGTGCGCGACGCCACCGGCGGCTTTCGGGCCTTTCGCGCGGAGACCTTACGCAGGTTGGATCTGCATCAGGTCGCATCCCAGGGCTATTGCTTCCAAGTCGACCTGGCCTGGCGGGCCTCACAGCGCGATCTCCGCGTTCGTGAAGTGCCCATCACCTTCGTTGAGCGCACCGCTGGCACAAGCAAGATGAGCAAGGGCATTGTCGTTGAGGCGCTGTGGCGAGTCACAGTGTGGGGATTCGACGATCGAGTGTCCCGACTTCGTCGCAGAGCTCAACGACAACGAGCCAACGCAGAGCATGATGAGTCATGAGCTACGTCAGGCGTCTGCTGTTCTTCGGCTACCCGCTTCTTGAAATTGTCACGTTCTTTGCGTTCGTGACCTGGTTTGGCTGGGCTTGGGCACTGCTGATCTCGTTCATCGGGATTCCGGTTGGCTGGGTGGTGTTTCGCAACGCCGGTCGCTCGGCCTTGGCATCAGCCAAAGCCAACGCGACGCCAAGCCGATCAGCGACCTTTCGCATGCTTGCTGGCGTGCTGCTGATGATTCCCGGGTTCTGGACTGACGTGGCTGCTGCGATCATCCTGATCCCGCATGTGCAAGGACGGTTGGCCGCGCCCTTCACCAATCTGAACACCTCTACAGGTGGCATGAACTGGCGAGTGCGCACCTGGAGAAATGAAGCCGACATTGTTCAAGGGGTCGTCATTCATGAGAATGACGACCCCTTGAACAACCGCTCAATAGAGCGTGAGGATTAAGCAGACTTCAGCACAGGCATCTCGTGCCCGCGCAGAAGTGCAAGACGCTCGTTGAGCAACTCTTCAAGTTCAGCAATCGAACGTCGCTCAAGGAGCATGTCCCAGTGGGTTCGCACGTAGCGCTGCTCCTTGACATCGGTGGATGCCATGTTCTCAAGTTCGCTGGTGGCTTTGGCTTCACGGCCGCAACGACAGCCCCAGACGCGCGGAATGTCCTCGGCTTCGATTGAGAATGGAATGACGGTGACGTGCCCCTCGGAACACACGTATTGGAGTGGCGTTGTCGCAGGTGGAACGACATGCAGGTCGTTCTCGTAGCTCAGCGCACCAATTCGCGAACCGCGCATTGAAGTCTCGTTCATCGTCGTACTCCCTCGCTCTCATGGCCCAACCTGTTGAGCATCTGACGCAGATGCCACTGATGTGGTTCCAATTGAGTTCAACATCTGCGCACTCTCAATATTCCGCGCGACGTGCGATAAGACCATCACGATTACGTAAAGAAATGATCAAGAATTCGTTATAGACGAGGGTTTGGGTCCTCAGAATCCGAAGTCAGCCAGGCGGCACGCACCGCGAGCACACCTACGCCGACGGCGAGCGCAAGCCAGAGCAGGCTCATGAGAGCCGAGTCAAGGAATTGGTCGTGGAACAGGCTCCAGAGCATGAGCAGGCAGGTGGTGACACAGGCCAGAGCCAGGCTCAGGGAGCGTCTGGCGGCCATGGAAGAACCGTATCGTTCCAGACTGACACCAGCAGCCCAGCCAGGTCATAAGGTGTTCGCGTGGACTGGCATAAGCAATTCGCGGCCGAGGCGGCCAGGAAGAACCAACCGGTTCATGTGCCAGTGCCATGGGGCGGAAGTGGCGACGGATTCGTGTTCTTCCCCGATGGTCAACGTCGCTGGGGCCTCAATGGCGCATCCGGAGTCCTCATCCGACATGTGGACGAGCAGGGCACAGAGACCTTCTTCCTTGCCCAGCGCGGCGACAATGTTGAAGGCGGCAGCAGCCAATGGGCTCTTCCTGGGGGAGCGCTGGAAGCAGGTGAGACTGCCGTGCAAGGGGCCATGCGCGAGTTTCAGGAGGAGATCGAGCTCGATATCGAGATCATCGTCCTTGGGCATCATGCCCAGCATGTGCACGAGACCTGGGCATACACGACCGTGGTGGTCCAAGTCCAAGACCGATTCGCGCCGCCAACTGAGTTGCACTGGGAGAATCAGGCCGCTGGCTGGTTCACTCGCGATCAGATCTCAGAGCTGGAGACCTACGAGGCCTTCGCTGAGGTACTGCCGCTGCTCTTCGAGATCATCGATTCACATCCATCCAACTGAACTCACTTTGCGTCGGTCTTGATGAACTGCAGACCTTGAAGCACGACTCCATTGGGGTCAAACCACAAGCCCGCCACCATCTTCACCGGACCCAATTCGAATTGAGCGGGCGCCGACTCAGATCGAGCTCCGTCTGCCATTGCGCGTGCATAGGACCCCTCGACATCGTCAACGGTGAAGGCGAGGCGACGAGCGCCCAACTGCAGTCCCGTCGTGGGTTGTGGGGTCAGGGAAGATGCCTTGAGCGTGATTCGGAATTGATCCTGCGCGCTGCGGACATCGACGAATGCGTCGTACTCATCATCACTTGAGGCATCCTGGAATTCCAGGCCGAGGGATTGACCCCAGTGCCGCCTGGTGTCCGCCAGATCTGCCACGAGCAGGTCGACGCCGGCTATTCGATTGCGATCCGACGCCTTGATGTGCACCAGCACGCCATCTGGGTCGACAAGTTCGGCCCCATCAAGTTCAGGCTTGACGAGATCGAGGCGCACACCGATGACGCCGAGCTTCGGTGCTGCAGAGGACACATCGGCGGATTGCCCTGCGGTGTAGCGAATGTTCTCAAGGCTCACACCTCGCTCTCCGGTATTGATGATTGCCGTATCGCTGCTCGCATTCTCGGCTGCATCTGAATCGGCGTTCACTCGTCGCACGAGATTGAGGCCCAGCTCGTCAATGTAGAACTTCACCGATGCATCAAGGTCTGCGACATTGATGTTGATATGCGAGATCGTGTAGACAGACATGCGGGTCCCTTCGAGTGGGGGCCAGTGTGGCACCGCGGCGCCCAGTCGCGAGGCAGATTGGGTGGCTGGATTCGCGGATCGGGAGGTGAGAGAGATGGCTGTTGAACATGCGGTGATCGTGCTGATGAGGGCCGTGAACGTCGGCGGCAACAACAAGCTCCCGATGGCCCGCTTGCGCGAAGTGATCAGTGCCGCTGGACTCACAGATGTGCGGACCTACATTCAATCGGGCAATGTGGTGTGTCGATCGAGATGGAAACCGGCCAAGGTTGCCGAACTGGTGACCAGCGTGATCGAAACTGAGTTCGGTCTCCAGGTGCCGGCAGTTGCGCTGTCGCACAGTGAACTCGCACAGGCAATTGCGCAGTGGCCGGTGCCGCATGGAGCACTGCCGAAAACCCTGCATTGCATAGTCTTGGAGAAATCCTTGAACTCCCAGCAGGTGGCACTTATTGAGGCACAGGTTGGTGCATCTCAGTCCACGGGCAGCGAGGATTTCGCCGAGGCGATCGATCGCTTCATCTATCTGTACACGCCCGATGGAATAGGCAACAGCAAACTAGCCCGACAGCTTTCCACTGCGAAAATCGGTGGGACGGCTCGCAATTGGAATACCGCGAACACCTTGCTGGAGATGGCAAGCGGCCGTGAGTAGACGAGCAAGTCTCCGCATGATCGGCGCTGCAGTTGCCCTGTTGATTGCCCATGCTCCAGCAGCCCAAGCATCACCTTCCCCCTCACCACTGAATCCGACTGCGGCAAACGCGCGACTCGTGCAGAGCAACGGTGTGCAGCAGTGGATCAACTGTCAGG
>DNXA01000194.1 GCA_003506065.1 Actinomycetota bacterium | reverse complement strand
GTCTGGCCGAGCGTGCGGCGCAGGTGCCGGCCGATCAGCGGGAGACCCAGATCCTGGCCAGCTTCAGAGCGCAGACCAATCCTGAGGAGCGAGAGCCCCTCAAGGCGAGTGCAGTGGCTGCTGGCGCCCTATGGCTTGAACCCTCGCCCGATTGTGCGCGGTATTACGCCAATGTGCGCAATGCGACGTTTGTGCTTTCCCCGCCCGGTAATGGCGCTGACTGCCATCGCACTTGGGAGGCCATCTATCTCGGGGCGATTCCAGTGATCCGGCGAGGCACGGTGAGCCCATCGATCGTTGATCCCTTGCCAGTGCTGCAGGTTGATGATTGGGAAGAGATCCTGGGCCTCGACGAGTCAGCGCGCGCGGCTCTTGCTTCCTCGCTGGTGGATCGTTCAAGCATCAGCGCATACATGCCCTACTGGTGTCGACAGCTCTAACTCGAGAGCCGTGCCCGCCGACGCGCTTGTCGCGCATTCCAGGCAATGTGACGTGCACGCGCCAGCAATACCGACTCATGACGGGCTCGAGCAAGGGCAATGCGACTCTGCAGGACGCGGTCGGATGCTTCCTTGCTGATCGCCTTCGTGCTCGAGACCTGTCCTGCATGGATGCGGTATTGGGTCAATGGCTGTGGCAGTGCGCACAGCCATCCGAGCGTTGCCGCGCGCAACCAGAGATCATAGTCCTCAGTGTGCTCAGCGAGGGTCGAATAGCCACCGAGCTGCGCGATGGGCTCACGCCGAAACAGCATGCTGGGATGCACGATCGGCGTCTTCCACCGCAATGCGCTGAGCACCTTCGCCTGCGTGGGCGGCGGTTCGCGCAATCCAAGGAATGTGCCGTCCTCATCAATGAGCTCAACGCTGCTGCCGACGGCGACGCAGTCAGGATGGTCTTGCAGGAACCGCACCTGCACTGCCAATCGATCCGGCAGCGGTATGTCGTCGGCATCCAATCGAGCGAGGTACTCAGCGCTGGAGTGCCCGATGCCGAGATTCAGCACCTCTGGCAGGGTCATGGTCGGTGGTGCGTAAAGGATTTCTGCTGGAACGCCGGAATCTCTCACGAGTTCGGCGATGCCGTTGTCATCGCCATGTACGACTACAAGCAATCGCCAATCCGGATAGCTCTGCGCAGCAAGACCCGCAAGGGTCAAGTGCAACCAGGGGGCGGGAGCGCGAACCGGGAGCAGCACGTCGACTGTTGTCATGCAGCACTCCCAGTTGGCGTTGTTCCCTGTTCGGAGATCAGAGAAGTCATGTAGGCGATGAAGTTCCGGGTTACCTGCCGACTGTCGAAGTCTGCGCTGACCCACGCGCGACCCTGGATACCCATCTCCTTGCCCAGCTCGGGATTCTCGACAATGGACAGCAGAGCCTCAGTGAGCTTTGCGGTGTCCCTCACTGGAACCACCAGCCCGGTGATTCCTGGGCGCACGGCATCGATGCAGCCCGTCGCATCAGTACTCACGATCGGCAGCCCTGAGGCCATTGCTTCTAACGGAGAGATCGGAAAGCCCTCGCGATGGCTGGGCAGGCAGTAGATATCCATGGCTCGGTAGGCCGCGCTTGGTTCTTGAAGGTATCCGAGCGTGCGCACCCAGGCTTCTCCAAGCAGGAGGAGTTCCTCGGCATCGAGCCCATGTGGCTCCTCAATCGGACCGACGAGGAGCAGCACGACCTGCGGGTGTGCAGCATGAACTGCTGCTGCTGCTCGGAGTAACTCTGCGATGCCCTTGTCCTCAGTGATGCGTCCGACGAATCCGATGACGAAGGCCGCCGGACTGATGTCGAAGAGTTCACGAGCCTCCTGTCGCTCATCGTTGGTCGGCAAGTGGAAGCGATCAAGCTCGACGCCGCACGCACTGCCTGCCCCGAGCACAATCGTGCGTTCTGCGCCCGCGAGTCCAGATGCAATGACGGCCGCTCGCATGCTGGGCGCGTCGCACAGCAGCACGGTAGCTCTGCTGGCTGTCAAGTGCTCCATACGCAGGCTGATGAATCGGCTCAGTCCACTCAAGCCTTCATAGCGCAAGCCGCGCAGGTGGTAGACCCGAGTCTGCACGCCCTGCATGCGAGCCGCCAGCATGCCAAGGAGCCCCGCCTTCGGCGTTCCGGCGACGACCACATCGGGTCGCAAGGACTTCAACAGTCTGCGCCAGCGCATCAATGACCGCAGGTCATGCAGTGGTGCAGGGGGTCTCTTCATGGGCAATGCATGCAGGGTCAGGCCAGCGATGTCGCGCAGCCGCTCGAAACCATCGCTGGGGTCAGTCACCAGGTGGACATCCCAGCCGGCAGCGATGAGTTCGCGCATTTGTGGTCGAAGAAAGCTGTGTGCCGTCACTGGAACCGTTACTCCAAGGACGATGCGCGGCACCCATTAATGCTATGGCTTGGAGATAACGGGCTTCCTTGCCGCAGCGCAATAGAGTGCTGGTGTGTCTGAGGAACCTGCCCGCGTGTATTTGTCCGCACCAGAGGCAACTGATACAGACATCGAAGCAGTAGTTGCGGCGATGAAATCGGGATGGATTGCCCCTGTCGGACCGAGCATCCAAGCCTTCGAATCGGATATGTGCGCACTCCTCGGTGTGCGTCATGCAGTGGCATTGAGTTCGGGCACCGCCGCGCTGCATCTTGCCTTGAAATTCTTCGGGGTGGGGCAGGGTGACTGTGTCATTGTTCCGACTGTCACCTTCGGCGCCACGGCCTTCCCGGTCAGCTATGTCGGAGCGACTCCTGTGTTCGTTGACGTGGAGGAGACCTCCTGGAACCTCGACCCAGATTTGACGACATCAGCCATCAAGGATCTCGAAGCCTCAGGTCGTCGAGTTGCCGCGATCATTCCGGTTGATCTCTACGGCACCCCAGCGCAGTACACCGAGTTGCAGGCCCTTGCCTTGGCGCATGGGATCCCGCTCATCTCCGACGCTGCCGAGGCACTCGGCGCCAGCTACGAAGGAAGGCCTGCCGGCTCCCTTGGCGACGCAGCGGTGCTCTCCTTCAACGGCAACAAGATCATCACCACTTCGGGCGGGGGCATGTTGGTCACCAGTAACCAAACGCTGGCCGAAAAGGTTCGCTATTGGTCGACCCAGGCGCGCGAGCCCCTGCCTTGGTACGAGCACCTCGACATCGGTTACAACTACAGGCTCAGCAATCTGCTCGCTGCGCTAGGCCAGTCACAGTTGTCCCGGCTGGGAGAACTCGTGGCCAAGCGGCGTCTGGTGCGCTCCTGGTACGCCGAGGGCCTGAACCATCTCGCTGGTGTAAGCGTGCAAGCCGATGTGCCATGGGGTGAGTCGAACGCCTGGCTCACTGTCGCAACTTTCGACGGCGATCTCCATCCGAATGCTGCAGAGCGCGTCCGACTGGCCCTCGAAGAGCAGAACATTGAATCGCGACCTGTCTGGAAGCCACTGCATATGCAGCCGGTATTCACCGATGCTCCCTCCTATTTGAGCGGGGTTGCCGAGCGACTATTCGCAGAGGGCCTTTGCCTGCCATCGGGCCCGCACCTGACTCAGGAGCAGGTCATGTCGATTTGCGAACTCATCGAAGAGTGTCTCGCTGCATGAACATGCTCTATCGCTGGGTGATCAAGCGAGCACTTGATCTCCTCGCGGCGGTATTCCTGCTTATTGTGTTGTCGCCGTTCTACTTGGTGACGGCGATGCTCGTGCGACGCAAGCTCGGTTCGCCCATCCTGTTCAAGCAGGAGCGGCCAGGGCTGCATGGGCGCATCTTCACGCTGATCAAGTTTCGGACGATGAAGGATGCATACGACATTGAGGGCAAGCCGCTGCCAGACAGCGAGCGGCTGTCATCCTTCGGACTTCGCCTGCGTTCGACCAGCTTGGATGAACTGCCGGAACTGCTGAATGTGCTGCGAGGGCAGATGAGCCTGGTCGGCCCGCGACCACTGCTTGTGGGGTATCTCCCGCTGTACAGCCCCCGGCAGGCGCGCCGCCATGAAGTAAGACCTGGGGTCACAGGTTGGGCCCAGGTGAGCGGTCGCAATGCCCTGAACTGGGAGGAGAAATTCGAACTCGATGTCTGGTACGTCGAGCATCAGTCTTTCCTGCTTGACATGCGAATTCTGTTGCGGACGGTTGCGACCGTGTTCTCCCGAGGTGGGGTTCAAGGCGCAGGTGAGGCGACTGCTGCTCCATTTGAAGGCTGACGCTGAGATTCTGAGAGCCGATGCATCACACTGAGTGCGTTCTCGGTGTCGATGTTGTCGGGGATCAGATCCACATCCAAGACCTCAACTGACGCATGCGAGATGAGCGGATGGAAGGGCTGTTCTGCTGTCTCGTACTCGGCGACGAGGACCTCATCGAGTTTTTCACCGGGACGAAGGCCAGTGAAGACGAGATCGATCTGCCGGCCTGACCTCTCGATCATGTGAGTGGCAACGTCGATGATGGCAACCGGCGTTCCCATGTCAAGAATCAGGGTTTCGCCATTGCGTCCGATGACCGAAGCCTGCAGAACCAGGTGAACTGCTTCGCCAACCGTCATGAAGTACCGCGTCACGCGAGCATCCGTCACAGTCACCGGTCCGCCCTTGGAGATCTGGTAGCGGAAGGTCTCGATGACTGAGCCGCGAGAGCCGAGCACATTGCCGAATCGCACTGACAGGAAACGATGTGCTCCGTCATGTGCCGCACCGGCAGTGAGCCGTTCGGTGATGAGTTTGCTGTGGCCAAGCACGCTGATGGGGTCAGCCGCCTTGTCCGTTGAGATGTTGATGAAGACCTCGACGCCAGCCCGCTCAGCTGCTGCCAGCACGTTGCGCGTGCCAAGCACATTCGTCTTGTATGCCTCGTCCGGAAAGCGCTCAAGCAGCGGCAGGTGCTTCAACGCGGCGGCGTGAAAGACTATCTCTGGTCGAACAGCAGCAAAGATCTCATGCAGTCGTTCGGCATCTCGGATGTCGGCCAGCAGAAGATTCTCAGATGTGAGAGTTCCGGAGCCATCGAGGCTCAATTGCACCGCATGCAATGCTGATTCATCGCGATCCAGCAGCGAGAGTTGTGCTGGCCGGTAGCGCGCCAGCTGCCGCGCCAATTCCGAGCCGATGGATCCCCCAGCACCGGTCACCAGAATCCGCTTGCCGGTCAAGAACTCCGTTATCTGCTTCTCGTCGGTTTCCACCGGGTGCCTGCCAAGAAGGTCTTCTTCCGTAACATCTGAAATATCACCGAGTTTGACTGCTCCACCGACAATCTCTGATGCCGTGGGAATGATGCGTACCTGCACACCGAGTGACTGGCAGCGACGATCAAGCTCAAGCAGACGCGGAGCCGTGATGCCGGCAATGGCCACGAGCAAGGTCTGAATGCCCAGATCCTCGATCAGTTCCTCAAGATCCTCGGATGTGCCGAGCACGCGGATCCCACGAAGGCGTAGGTGCTGCTTGCTGTGGTCATCGTCGATGAATCCGATCGGCTGAAAACCACTGGTGGCGTCAGCAAGCATCAGATTGACCAGTTGTGAGCCGCTGTCGCCCGCGCCGTAAATCAGTGTCCGTGAACCTTGGCGTCCAAGAGCCGATTGCTGGCGCGCACCTCGCAGCAGGAAGCGCGCACCAAGCATGCTGGCCGCGGCAAGTCCGGTTCCGATGATCATTGCTGCTCGGGGGAAGCTGGTTTGGGGAAGGAGGAGCAAACTGATGCCTCCCGCGAATCCAACCGCGAGCGCTGTCATTGTCAGGCCGAAGACTTCGTCGAAGGATCCAACGACATAGCGGCCCCGATAGAGGTGGAACGCAATGCCAAGCAGCACCTGGAGGACGGCGCAGGACGCGCCAACGATGAGGGCCAGACGCATGGTGTTTGGGGGGAGGGTGAAGTCGTAGCGCAGCATCACAGCGATCGGAATCGCCAGAACCCATGACAAGGCATCCCAAGCCGCTTGCGCCACTCGCTTTCGCAGCCAGAACTTTGTTGCCAAGGGGTGACCTTCCTGAGTCTTGCAAGCCATCAAAACTATAGCCGTGGCCGTGTGCTGGCTGGGTTCCAGTGACTAGTGGAGGTAGGAGTCACCGGCGGCCCGTGGCCGAATGATCCGAGCGGGTGACCCGTAGGCCACGACGTCGCTTGGGAGGTCCTTGGGGACGTAACTGTTTGCCCCGATCACCGAGTCATGGCCTATCGCGACTCCGTGCTTGATCACCGCACCAATGCCGACAGCAGTGCGGGTCCCAATGCTCACCCGACCCCCAGTCATACTCCCTGGTGCGAGTGAGGCGAAATCACCCAATTGCGCCTCATGTTCAAGGATTGATCCGGAGTTGAGCAGACAGCAAAGTCCGATGGTGGCCTTGCTCCCAATGATCGCACCCTGGAGGACGACAGTGCCGGGCGCAAGGACTGCGAGCTGCGAGACGCTGGCACTTGGATGAATGAGCGTGGGGAAGCAGTCGAGTCCGTAGCGTTGGGTCAGTCGAGTCCAAACTCCTTGGCGTGCAGCGTTGTCGCCGACAGCGATCACGATCGATCCGGTATCTGAGGCGAAATCCTCGGGTATTGCGGTAAGCACCGGAATCCCGAGGAGTTGCTGGGAGTTGGGCGTCTCGTCGATGAAGCAATCAATCGAGTGCCCGCTGGCCAGCACGGTCTCGGCCACGCTCACGGCGTGCCCGCCAGCACCGAACACAATCACTGCGGAAGGGATCCGATGAACAGGGTGCCAAAGGCGCCCGATTGGAGCACATCCGCAGATAATCGACCCCGGAGCTTCTTCGCCAGGTTGCCGCCGACGCGACTGAGCCCCTTGATGTGCGGCTTGAAGGCGAGCAGCCGCGAGACCTCCTGCGACATCAAGTCGGCGTAGTCACCCTGCACGGTCAATTCGTCGACGACGAGATTGGTCTTCGCTGCCCAGTACTCAAACCAGAAGGGTGACAATCCCGATTGGAACCAGAACGGAGATTGATGCATGAGCGACAAGAAGGGAACGGACACCACGAGCTGTCCGCCAGGGCGCACGAGCTCGGCCATTTTCTGAAATGCCCGAACTGGATCGGGGACATGCTCAAGGACTTCTGTGCACAGAACCAGATCAGCTGAAGCCTCCTGGGGGATGTCCAGGATATCGCACACGTACTGGTGCGGCGCGTAGTCCCAGGTGACGCTCTGCAATCCAGGCGCTGACTGCTCGGGCACATAGGCCGAGAAATCGTGGGAGCGGTACGTGAAGCCCAGTTCGAGGGCCTTTGCTCGGTAGGGCGAACTTCCAGCACCCACATCCAGCAGGCTTGGGGCCTCATGGAGTGCTCGCAGGCGGGACAGGGAGGAGGTCACCCACTCATCGCGGAATGCCTCATTGCTCGTCCCCGCTACTTGCTTGTATGCCATTGCTGTCCCTCGCTTCCGGCTGAAGTTACCAAGAGCAACGAGCTGCACGCCTGATTGGCAGTGCGAAGGGGGGTGTGGCTAGGCAATACGGGGCACGTCTCTGTGAGAATGACTTGGCGACAAGAGTTCGCCCGGCCACGCTGCTGGCCCACTGCTCCACTGCCTACGAGAGGATGGTCTGATGGATTTCGCCTTCCTCGTCGCCTATCTGGCACTGCTTGGGTTGGCGTTATGGCGGATGAAGTCAACAGCATGGTTGGTCATTGTGCTGGCAGGCTCGGCCGGTGTCGTGGGGGCGCTTATCAACTTCGCGATCGATCGTGGGCACATGTTCACCCGGGTTGAATTGCAAGTGCTTCTCCTTGTGGTGCTGCTTCTGGTCGTGGGCGCGACCTTCATGCCGAGTTTTGGCGCGAAGGCAAGCAACCCTCAGGGT
>DNXA01000256.1 GCA_003506065.1 Actinomycetota bacterium | reverse complement strand
TGAATCGATGGAAGTGAGAGGGTTTTGACGACATTGCAGGATGCAAGACGAGCCATGGATTGGGAGATCAGCGCAAGTGAATACTGAGTATTTGACACCGGAACTTCGCAAGTCTGTGCTGCTGACCATTGATCTGCAGCGTGACTTCCTGGATGGCGCCCCCTTTGAAATCGCTGGTACGTCTGCAGTGCTTCCGAATGTATTCCGCGTCGTGGAGGCCTACCGCAGTGCGGGGCTGCCGATCATTCATGTCGTGCGGCTCTACGAAACTGGGGGTGTTGACGTCGATCTGCCGCGTCGAAGTGCCGTTGAGGCGGGTCTGCGCTTGGTCGCTCCAGACTCACAGGGAAGCCAGCTCGCCGAAGGGCTCCTGGATGTTCACATTGCCTTAGATCCGCTGCTGTTGCTTCGTGGTGATCTGCAGAAAGTGGGTCCAGTCGAATGGATCATGTTCAANNGTCTATCGGACGCCGCTGGACGATTTTCTCAAGGATCGCAACGTCTCCACCGTCGTCGTCACCGGATGCAACCTGCCCAATTGCCCGCGGGCGACACTGTTCGAGGCCAGTGAGCGTGACTTCCGGACTGTGCTTGTGGAAGATGCTGTCTCACAGGCTTCAGCCGAGCGCGTCGCAGACTTGGCCGCGATTGGTGTTTCTGTCACGCGAACTTCAGATTTCATCGACAGGGTGCAGTCGCTTCCTTGACAGCAAACGCGACCTAGAGCTCGCCAGCGAGCGCATGTCTGAGTTGGTCCGCATGATCCAGCGGATGTTGAACATACGTGTGAAGCCAGGTGTCAACGGAGTAATGGCCAGACTCGGTGTGGACGCCAAAGCGTGAGAGGTCGGCCTCATTTAGGCGAGTAATGATGTCGAGGCTGCTTTCTCGGACGGCTCTGGTCACAGCGATCGAACGATGGACGGGCAGCACCTCGTAGCCAAGGATTGCCGCCCGGGCCCAAGCGTCCTCGTCATAGCCCTGAATGACGCTGCCTTCTGGTTCAGCGAGAAGTCTGCGCAAGCGTGCATACGACTGGGCTTCACTGTCAGCCATGTGGTGAATCACCTGACGAGCTGACCAGCCATCAGGGTGCCGACGGTCAAGGTCGCTTTCGCCGACACTCGAAGCAAGGTTCAGGAATGCCTCTGTGCTTGCCTGGTAGGCAGTGGCCCATTCGCGAATCAGCATCGGCGGATACTACAGAGCGGGCGCTTCGGCCGCATTCTTGATGAGTTGTGCATAGGTGGCCGCGCCCTTGGTGGTCAGATGCACGCCATCGGAGGCGAAGTACTCACGATGTCCGTGCGAAGCCTTGTACCAATCAACGAGCACCACATTGGGATAGTCCTTGGCGACATCTTCAATGACGCGATTGTTTGGATTGCGCCAGGTGCGAGGCATGTTGTCGTTGACGAGCACCACACGCGCATGGGGCTTGAGGATGTTGAGCATCTCGCGAAGCATCGACTCTGGCAGCACACCATTTGTGCCAGGGTGAACGATAACTGTCGAGCCCAGTTTGTTCGCCGCTTCGTATCTCTTGAGCGGCCCGATGAACGCTCCGGGGAATCGAGCCACAGAGGCATCGATCGTGATCCCCGGCATTGCGCCTTGGAGGGACTTGCGGGCACCCAGCATCACGGAGTCGCCCATCGCGCTCAGTGTTGGCTTCACTGCTGATGCGGTGTCAAAGGTGACAGCAGGCTTGTCGCCAATCGCGACAAGCACATCAGCTGCTGTGGTGGTGTTCTTGGCCGTCGCGACGAGGGCGCCTGAGATCGTGATGAGTGCCAGCAGTGATGCGAGCGTCACGCTAAGAATCTGCCAGCGCAGCTTTGATCGCGAAGCTGTAGTCCCGCGCTCCCACTTGTTCTTCAGTCTTCCGATCGCTCCGCGGCGGATCGGCATCTCGAGGTAGCGGTAGCTCAACTCGGCTGCAGCAAAGGTCAGGCCCAGCCGAAGTAAGAGGAGTGAGAGACCGTCGAGCGCGAGATCGAGTTCGGGGCGCGTGACGGCATAGATCGGCCAGTGCCATAAATACAGGCCGTAGGAGCGCTGGCCGATGTATCGCAGGGGCTGGCGACCAAGCAGAGCGCCAAAGGCGCTGGCCGGATGCGTCGTGATGGCGATGAGCAGCGCGACCAAGCCGGCCAGCAGAAGGAATCCGCCGCGGTACAACCAAGGCGTGAATTCGCCTACGAACCAGTAGAAGCCCACGAGCGCAACCAGCGCGAGCACTCCGGTCAGATTGAGCAGATTTCGCGCGGTCGGATTGACCTTGGCCTGCAGGCGTCCAGGGCGCCAGACGGCGGCCAGCGCAGCCCCAATCAGCAAGCCCATTGCGTGTGAGTCAGTACCGAAGTACACGCGGCTGGGGTCAGCGAATTCGGGATATCCATTTGCGTTGGACAGGTAGAGCATCCAGACGGTGGAGGCAAACGCGAGAGTCAGGGAGAAGATCAGCACTCCACGGCGATGCCATGTGCGCATGATCAGGAAGGCGACTGCAGGCCAGATGAAATAGAACTGTTCCTCGATCGCGAGCGACCACAGATGCTTGAGCATCGGTGGTCGTGCGATGAAGTCGAAGTACGACTGTTCGCCTACGACGTACCACCAGTTGTTGACGTAGAAAACAGACGCAACGATGTCGCCAAGTGATTTGCCTGCCGCGTCCTTGTAGA
>DNXA01000215.1 GCA_003506065.1 Actinomycetota bacterium | reverse complement strand
GTTGGCGATGTCGGATCCGCCGTCGGGTTCTGAGTAGCCCAGACACATCACGGCTTTGCCTTCGGCGCATGCCTTCAGGATCGGATCGGCAACTTCGGATGGCATGTACTTGCGAACAGCTTGCATCGGCAGGCTCGAAGTGCCCTGCATCATCATGACGCGGGCATCCTGGCGGCCAATCTCAAGTCCCATGATGCGCCGCTGCAGCGGAGTGAAGTCTGCGCCGCCCTCTTCAACTGGCAACTCCGGGTAGAGCCATCCGCGAGATCCGAGTCCTTCATACACGCGAGCATTGAAGCCATCGCCGAACTCATGCTCCTGAGCGAAGACATCGGGAGTGAAGAGTTCACTCAGATACTCGCGAATCTCCTGCTGCAGCGCGCGGTGCTCGTCGTCCAACTCAACCAGACCGAAATCCATGAAGTTCTCCTTCTACTCTCGTTGACTACTTGACCGAGGCGAGCACGTGATCGCCGATGTTGAGAAGCTGAGCGCTTGGATCGCCAGCCAGTGCGCTCCAGCCCTTGCTGCGCAAGAAGTACAGACTGACATCTGCCTCCAGAGTGAAGCCAAGACCGCCTTGGAAGTGTGCTGCATTGGTGGTGCCATGAGTTGCTGTCTGTGCGCTGTACACCAACGCGATTGCTGGCAGTTCCGGTCGAACATCGGGTTCGTTGTCGAGATACCAGGCAGCCTTGCGGGCGATGTTGCGAGCCCCCGCGATATTAGTTGCGATATCCGTGAGCGGAAAAGCAACGCCCTGCAGGGTTGAGATGAGCACGCCCATGGTTTCGCGAGTCTTGGTGAATTCCACCGTGAGGGCAAGAGCTGACTCAGTCAACCCGATGAGCGCGCTGGCTGTGAGCACCATGCGCTCATCGTGGGCGCGGGTATAGATCGTTTGGGCCGCAGCACCACTTGCCACAACGATGCGATCTGACACAGAATCGAAATCCCACCAGGCCAATGGGGTGTGGCCTTGATTGCGAACATGCGCCGGCGACTGTTGAACCGTATAGAGGATCAGATCCTCACCTGCGAGTCCAAGCACACTCTTGGCGACAGCACCTGCCGGAACAAGCTGCTTGGAGCCAGGCTGAATCGGGAAGCTTGCCAGCGCGACGATGTGCGAACCGTCGGCTGCACCAGCCAGCAGCTGATCCAGCGCTGGGTTCTTCGCCGCTGCGAGTGCGCGTGAGGTGACGACATGCTCGATGTAGGGCACAGGGGCAACCGCGCGGCCGAACTCCTCAGCAACAAGGGCCAGTTCAACAACGCCTGCTCCGTCACCACCGACCGATTCTGGAAGGCCCATGGTGGTGGTGCCCATCTCAACGAGGCGGTCCCAGAGCTGTTGATCGAAGCCAAGGGGCTCGGCGGCTCGCACAACCGATGTGGGGCACTGGTCACGGAAGAAGTCACCAAATGCGACGAGAAGCTCCTGGCCAATCTCCTCGACTTCATAGTCCTGACGGCGCAGTTCGTACAGATCCAACGTGTTCCTCCCGGGTCAAGTGAAGCGTTCTACGCGTGTGGGGTCCCGTCAAGCGGTTTGCACACCAAGGCGGTGGTCAAGAATGTCAATGAGCGTGGGCAGCTGGCAAAGCGGGGTGGTGGCATTGGTGCCTGCAGCGGTGGCAGCTGCCGCGATCTGGTCGGCAAGCACGCCAGGAAACAGGGTGAAGGTTGCAACGATTGGCGTGCGGCCGCTGCGCTGACGCAATTCCTGCACAGCGGTCAGGATCGATTCGCCCGATTCGCTGACGATTGCCAGCATGATCTCGCGACCGCTGGTGCTCGCCCATGCGTCGGCCAGGGCCTGGGTGGAGGTGAAGGCCGCCGGGGTGCGCCCGCCCGCCCAGGCCAGCACCACAGGAATGTCAGGAGGGATCAGCGCATCCAGTGCCGGACCCAGGCTGGGATCCATGCCAATGGTGTCGCCCACNNACATCGCCCACCTCCAGGGTCATGCGGTGATCTCGCTCGGCACGAGTTATGGCCTCGGGGATATCTCGTACGGCGTGGGTGGCCTCGGTGAGGATCAACGGCTGGATGCGCACCTTTGTCATCACGCCTGAGTCCAGTTCGCGGCCAATGGCAGCGGTGAGCGTTGGCCAGTTGTGCTGAAGGTAGGCGATGCGCACGATCGGCCCTTGGAGGTGGCGTTCAAGGTCTGCAGCGATCTGGGCCGCCGCTGCGCTCGAGCGTGGGTCTGGGCTGCCGTGTGCGAGCAGTACAACGAGTTCGCCCATGGTCTATCCGGAGAACTGATGAAGGCTGGATTCGGCGGCGAGCAGATTGGGGACCGTGACCACATCGCCGATCACGATGACTGCTGGGTTGCGCACGCCAACCTCGGCAGCGCGCTTCACGATTGATGCAAGGGTTCCGATGGTGACTCGCTGATCCTTTGTGCTGGCCTTCTCAATAACGGCAACAGGAGTTGATTCAAGCTTGCCTGCCTCGACCAAGCCGTTGACCAGCCCGGGCAGGGTTGCAACGCCCATGAGCACGACAAGAGTGAGCTGCATCTGAGCCAGGGGAGTGAGGTCTTGGAGTTGGTGGCCAGTGATGACGGCATAGCCATTGGCCAGGCCGCGATGAGTCACCGGGATGCCCGCTGCAGCCGGGCCAGCAACTGCAGAGCTGATGCCCGGGATCACCTCAACAGTGACTCCAGCCGCAACGCATGCCTGCACCTCTTCAGATCCACGTCCAAAGACGAACGGATCCCCACCCTTGAGTCGGACCACGCGTTTGCCCAGTCGGGCCTGCTCGACAATCACTCGATTGATTTCATCCTGAGTCATTGAATGGTGGCCTGGGCCCTTGCCGGCTTCGACCAATTCGACGTCGTCAGCAAGGGTTTCCAGCAGCACGGTAGGACCGAGGCGATCGAAAACCACGACATCAGCCATCGCAAGCGCCCGCCGCCCACGGATGGTGATGAGGTCAGGATCCCCTGGACCGCCGCCGATGAGCACGACGTGACCATCGGCGGGCCGTACTCGGCGAACTGGCAGTGAGCCATCCTTGAGCTGGTCAGCGATGGCATCGCGGATTGCGGCTGCTC
>DNXA01000079.1 GCA_003506065.1 Actinomycetota bacterium | reverse complement strand
CAAGAACCGAGCCCCCCTCGACCGCAGCAAGGCCAACAGGTTGTGAGGACTGCACCCCGTCGATGAGAAATGAGCACGAGGGCAGGATCAAGGCCAGTTGCGGATAACTGGCGATCAATCCGTCGATGATGCTTCCAGCGGTGCCTGGTGCGATATCCAGCTCAGCGACCCCGGCGGCTGCCTTGGCTGCGGCGAAGAGCCGTACCCGCACCATTGCACCTGCCTCACTCACAGGAACCAAGGTAGTCCTGACCCTGCAGCGCTCAAGTGCGTGCAGGCGCCCGCTCTCACCACGACTACGCTGACCGAGTGCGGACTCCGCAGGAATATCTGGTCTCCCTCCTTGCAGGCATTGCACCGCTTTCGCCCGTCGAGCTCCCTATCGCCGAGGTCGATGGTTGCGTCCTTGCAGAGGATGTCCATGCGCGATGGGCACTCCCATCATTCGCGAATTCGGCGATGGATGGCTACGCAGTCCGCGCGCAGGATGTGCTCTCAGCGACCAAGGACGAGCCGACGCGGCTCCGCGTCATCGAGGACATACCCGCAGGATCCTGGCCAAGTTCTGTGGTGATCAGCGGCACTGCCGCACGAATCATGACTGGAGCGCCCGTACCCCAAGGCGCAGACGGCATCGTTCGAGTAGAGCACACCGATGGCGGCATGCCAGTCGTTGAGATCCATGCACCTGCCGGCGCTCATATTCGGACCATCGGTGAAGACGTTGAAGCGGGGCAGTTGGTACTGCAGCACGGCCAAGTGATGTCTGCCCGCACTATCGCGCTTGCCGCCGCCGTTGGCCGAGGCGCGGTGCGCGTGCTTCCCAATCCACGCGTTGTGGTGATCTCCACCGGCAGTGAGCTCGTGGAACCCGGGCAGATGCTGGCTGCAGGCCAGATCAGCGACGTGAACGGCGTCATGCTCGATGTCTGCCTGCGCGACATGCGAGCAACTGTGGTTCGGCACTCCGTCGTTCAAGACGACGCGATGACCCTCGGCCAAGTCCTTGAAAGCGCTGCAGATGATGGTGACCTGGTAATCACTACCGGCGGAGTGAGCATGGGTGTCTACGACACCGTCAAAGAGGTGCTGGGCACACTCGGAACGGTGAACTTCGAGAAGGTCGCGATGCAACCGGGCATGCCCCAAGGCTTCGGGAGCATTGGGGCAAAGCCCACTCCCATCGTGACCCTTCCAGGCAATCCGGTGAGCGCGCTTGTCTCATTCGAAGTGTTCATCCGACCTGTCATCCGGCTACTGCAGGGTCACGCGGTGACTGACCTTGATCGCGGCACTGTCAAGAGCGGCGCTGAGTTCTCCTCGCCGAAGGACAAGGTCCAATATGTGCGCGCACGATTGGATGGGGGCAAGGCTTTGACAGCCTGGCCCGTGGGAGCCCAGGGATCGCATATTCTCGGTGGACTTGCGCAGGCAGACTGCCTCCTTATTGTGCCAGCTGACTGTGAGCGAGTCAGCGCCGGTGACACACTCGAATTCATTGATCTGCGAAAGGAATCGCGTTGACCACGGACAAGCTCACGCACCTAGACGACGAGGGTCACGCCCGGATGGTCGATGTCACGGACAAGGCTGTAGCCATCCGACAGGCCACTGCCACGGCCAGCGTGCGCATGGCCGCGTCGACCATTGCTCTGCTGCGAGACGGCCAACTGCCCAAGGGCGACGCCCTTGCAGTTGCGCGGGTTGCTGGAATCATGGCCGCCAAGCGAACACACGAATTGATTCCGCTGTGTCACCCCGTTGCCATTCATGGCGTAGAGGTCGAATTGCTGATCACTGACACCTCCGTCGATATCACCGCCAGGGTGCGTACTGCTGATCGCACAGGGGTCGAGATGGAAGCGCTCACGGCGGCAGGAATATCAGCGCTCACCATGATCGACATGATCAAGGGAGTGGATCGACTTGCTTTCGTGGACGCACTGCGCGTGGAGTCCAAGGAGGGCGGGCGCTCAGGTACCTGGAACCGAACATGACCCGAGCTCTGGCCATCACAGTGTCCACGCGTGCAGCAGAAGGCACGCGCACTGATCTGTCTGGCATCGCGCTGGTCAAGGGACTCCGTGCGATGAACCTCGAGGTTGATGGGCCGGTGGTTGTGTCAGACGGTGAGCCAGTTGAAGTGGCATTGCGCGCTGGAATTGAAAAGCGCTACGACATCATCATCACGACCGGTGGCACCGGATTGACGCCCACCGATGCGACTCCGGAAGCCACAGGTCGCGTGATTGAACGATTGATTCCAGGGATTCCTGAGGCGCTGCGCGCCGATGGGCTGCGTCGGGGCATTCCCACTGCCTTGCTTTCCCGCGGGATCGCGGGCATGGTCGACTCAACGCTCATCATCAATCTGCCCGGGTCCCCCGGTGCCGTGCGTGATGCACTTGAGGTACTGAAGCCGGTTCTGGCCCACGCGGTCAATCAACTTGGCGGCGGAGATCACGTCAACTAGCCCGCCTCAGCTCCAATCCCAAAAAACGTCTGAATTGTGCCCAGAGCGGACTGCTCGCATCTGCGAACACATCTCAATTAGAATCGCATCATGATGTGTGGATTCCGACTCCCTGCGGTGCGCGGCGACTGTCCGCCCGCACATGCCTGTCGGGCCTAGCCAGAACTGCCACTGGCAATCCCCCTGCGCTTGTGCCTCTGGGCATGNNCACCTCACACATCCATCGAAGACTTCTTGAAAGGCTGCCTCAAGTGAACTGGGGAGAGCAACTTCGCGAGCACGACATTCGCATCACGCCGCAGCGACAGCTCGTCATAGAAACAGTCGAGCGACTTCATCACTCCACCTCAGAGGAGATCCTGGCTGAGGTCAACAAGTCTTTCCAGGGCGTGAACCTCTCCACGATCTACCGAGCGCTGGAAGTCCTGGAAGACGCTGGGCTTGTTGCGCACACTCACCTCGGTCATGGCGCACCGAGCTACTACATCGTTGACGATTCAGAGCACATTCATCTGGTGTGCAATGTCTGCGGCCAATCAGAGTGCATCGGGGAAGGCGTGGCGAATGAACTGCGTGTGCAGGTGCATTCGCAGCACGGATTCGATGTCGACATGGGCCACCTGTCGATTCACGGAACGTGCCGCAGTTGCACCGAGCTCGCCCAATTCCTCGAGCCCGCGCAGATCGCGGCTGCCCGCTAGTCGGTGGGGTGCGCTCTTCGCCTCACTCATCGCTGTTGCCCGACCAATCGATGCTGTGTGCCCACTTCATCGCCGCGGGGTTGCTTGCGCTCTTGCTCGCACACGGGGATGCATTGCTCCTGCGCTGGGTGGCTTACATGAGCACCGTTCTGTATCGCGCGCTCGTCCCCTTGCGACTCATCGCGCCTATGGGCATCGACAATTTCGCACCAGTTGCTGCCTTGTCCCAAACGAGGGCAATCGAATTCTCCATTCCTCGAAGAGGCCCTCCATCGAGTTGTCAGTAACAGGATTCACGTGCGCCGTCGCAGACCGCGCATTCCACTCGACAACTCAAAGGACTGCAATGAGTACACGGCACCACGGAAATTCTTCACGTCTCAAACGACTCTCCGGCGCAGTGGCGCTGTGCGTCTTGACGATTCTCGGCATTGGCGCAAGCAGTGCTCAGGCGCACTCTTCGCTCATCTCCTCTACGCCCGCAAACGGAGCGGTGCTCGATGTAGCACCAACCTCGGTCACGTTCACTTTCGAGGAGGAACTGCTGCCAGACCTTGCAACGGTGTCCATCAACGATGCCAAGGGCGTGAATATCTCAAGCCAGAAGATCATCCCTGCTGACCACACATTGAATTTCCCGTGGCCAGCGGACCTGCCCCCGGGCTCATACGAGGTTGGCTATCGCGTGGTCTCGGCCGATGGTCACCCCATCACAGGGGCGATTTCCTTCAGTTTCGGCAGCCCTTCAACAATGCCGTCACCAGTGCCCACCGCCAGCAACGCAGATCCACAGGAATCGTCTCTGCCACCATTGGCAATCGCGAGTGCCGTTGTCTTGCTTGGACTGTCTATTGCGGTGATCTACGTGCTGGTGAAGCGCAGGCGTTGATCAGCCGCCAGCAACTGCAGGGATGATCGAAATCTGAGCGCCGTCTGCTGTGGGCGATGCAAGACCTTCGATGAACCGGACATCATCGTCGTTCACATACACATTGACGAAGCGACGAAGTTGACCGTTGTCGTCCAGTACTCGGGCAGCAATGCCCGGGTACTGGCCATCAAGGCTGGTGAGAACCTCTTGGAGCGTGGCGCCATCGGCGGTCACCTCGGCTGCACCAGCGGTGTAGGTACGCAGGATGGTGGGAATGCGAACTGTGGCGCTCATTTCATGACCTCCGTGTAAGCAGCTTCGAATTCGTCGTATGACGGGGAAACGGTGATGGTGGGGCCGCTGGTTGGGGCAACGGCATCGAGAGTCTTGAGTCCGTCCCCGGTGTTCAGCAGGACAACTTCGGCAGCCGGATCGATCAGCCCTTCGCGCAGAAGTTTGCGATAGGTGCCCACCACAACGCCACCAGCAGTCTCAGCGAAGATGCCCTCGGTCTCGGCCAGCAGCTTGATGCCCTCGACGATCTCTTCATCGGTTACGTCAGCGATCGCACCCTTGGTCCTGCGCACAACATCGAGTGCGTAGGGGCCATCAGCCGGGTTCCCGATGGCAAGCGACTTTGCGATGGTGTCGGGCTTGACTGGCTTCACGAAATCCTGGCCGGCCTGGAATGCCGCAGACACCGGCGAACAACCCGTCGCCTGCGCGCCAAAGATCTGCGTCGGGTGATCAGTGACAAGTCCGAGGTCGACGAATTCGCGGAAGGCCTTGTCGACCTTGGTCAGCAACGAGCCCGAGGCAATGGGCGACACGATCGCATCCGGCAGTCGCCAGCCGAGCTGTTCGGCGATCTCGTAGCCCACTGTCTTGCTGCCTTCTGCGTAGTACGGGCGAAGGTTGACGTTGACGAATCCCCAGTCGCGGGCTGCGGCCACCTCCGTGCACAGACGGTTGACGTCGTCGTAGTTGCCGCCGATGGCAACCAGCACCCCGCCATAGACGGCGGTGGTGACGATTTTGCCAGCCTCAAGATTCGAGGGCACGAACACCACCGACTTCAACCCAGCACGAGCCGCCGCGGCCGCAACGGCATTGGCGAGATTGCCTGTGGAAGCACAGGCAATGGTTTCAAAGCCGAGACGGCGAGCATTCTCCAAGGCAACCGCGACCACGCGGTCCTTGAATGAGTGTGTGGGATTGCCTGAATCGTCCTTCACCCATACGGCTTTGGCCCCAAGTACCGCAGCCAGATTGTCGGCGCGGACCAGCTTGGTGAATCCAGGCTGCAAGCCTGGTCGATGGCCGGCTCCTGGGACTACTGGAAGCAGGCCTTCGTACCGCCACATTGACAGCGGACCGGCCTCGATCTGCTCGCGCGTGATGCTTCTGGGCTGGTAGGCAACCTCCAGTGGGCCGAAGCACTCGAAGCAGGCATAACTGGCATCGAGTGGGTACAGCGCACCGCATTCGCGACACTTCAAAGCATGTGCGGAACCGAGTTCTGGGTCGGTACCCAATGTTGCTGTCATCTTCGCGAGGCCTCTCTGGCTCATCTGTCCTGGTGTACAGGTCGGAGTTGGCACCGAACTTCGAAGGCCTCGCGTACGAGTATTCGAATAGGTTGCCGGGGCTTCAACGGGCCGTTTCCCTCTGCCCCTCTGGATGAGGTATTCAGTTGTGGGGAGAACTTTAGCCGGTGGGACTTGTCACACCAAATGGGGGTGCGGAGGGGATTGCCTGGGCTATGAGCGACGTATGCGTCCGAAGACCTTCAGTGCCACGACTCCAACGAGCACGCCAGCCACAACCGCCACGCGCTTTGGACGCACGCTGCCACTGTCATCGACAAATGCCCCAGTCACCAGGCTGAGGCCCCTTCTGCGGAAGGCTGCCGGTGTCAGTTGATCCTTCAGTTCCTCAACTGAGGCGAGCAGATCGATACGAGCAGCCGTGATCTCAGCGATCAACGCAAGGATGGTCGGATCACTGGTTTCAACTGCATCAATCGCCATATCGCTTAGCCTACGCTGCCGCGAGAGCAGGGTTCCAACAGTGGGTTATTCAAA
>DNXA01000017.1 GCA_003506065.1 Actinomycetota bacterium | reverse complement strand
CTGGATCGTGGTCGTGGACCCGTCGCAACAGTGCTGGTCCAGCGTGGAACCCTGCGAGCTGGTGACTCCATCGTCGCCGGTGATGCCTTTGGTCGTGTTCGTGCCATGCACGACGACGAGGGCAATGTCGTCGAGGTTGCTGGCCCGTCCTTCCCAGTGCAGGTGCTCGGACTCACATCCGTGCCGGGCGCAGGCGACAGCTTCCTGGTCGTTTCCGAGGACCGCATCGCACGCCAGATCGCTCAGACGCGTCAGGCTCGTGAGCGCAATGCGCTGCTGGCCAAGAACCGGGTCAAGCGCTCGCTCGAGGACTTCCTGGAGTCCATCGAGAAGGGTGAGGTTGCGGAGCTGAACCTCATCATCAAGGGCGACGTGTCCGGTTCGGTCGAGGCCCTTGAAGAAGCACTGGTCAAGATCGATGTTGGCGATGAAGTCTCGATGCGCGTCATTCACCGCGGCGTTGGCGCGATCACCAAGAACGACGTGACCCTTGCCGCGGCCTCCAAGGCAGTGATCATCGGCTTCAATGTTCGGCCTGAGGGCAAGGTCGCCGAATTGGCGACTCATGAGGGTGTCGATGTGCGCTTCTACAGCGTTATCTATGCAGCCATCGACGATGTCGAGCAGGCCCTTCGCGGCATGCTCAAGCCGATCTACGAGGAAGTGCAGCTCGGTACTGCAGAGGTGCGCGAGGTCTTCAAGTCCTCCAAGTTCGGCACCATCGCCGGCTGTGTTGTGCAGACGGGCGAGATCAAGCGCAACTCCAAGGCTCGCCTCGTGCGTGATGGAGCTGTCGTTGCTGACAGCGTTGCGGTGGCAGGCCTGCGTCGATTCAAGGACGATGTCACTGAGGTCCGCGAGGGCTTCGAGTGCGGCATCAACCTGGGCAACTTCCAGGACGTCAAGGTTGACGACATCATCGAGACCTTCGAGATGCGCGAGATTCCGCGGAAGTCATGACGAAGGCGCGCCAGCACAAGTTGGAGGACCGCGTTCGTGTGATCGTGGCCGAAACCCTCGAGAAGCGGGTCAAGGATCCGCGGCTCGGATTCATCACGATCACTGACGTGCGGATGACGCCTGATCTACGGGAGGCGTCAATCTTCTACACGGTCTATGGCGATGCTGAGTCAGTGGATGCAACAGCCATTGCACTTGAATCGGCCAAAGGTCTCCTGCGCAGCGAGGTCGGCAAGCAGACGGGCATCAAGTTCACCCCGTCCCTTGCCTTCTTCGCTGATGCAATGCCTGAGAACGCCCGTCATGTTGAAGACCTGTTGCGCAAGGCGCAGGAGGACGATGCCCGCGTGCATGAGCAGGCAACGACTGCCACCTACGCCGGCGATATTGATCCGTATCGGCATCCTCGTGAGGATGACGGCGAGCAAGAGTGAACGGACTGCTCGTTCTCGACAAGCCGAGCGACTGGACCTCTCACGATGTCGTTGGTCGAGTGCGACGCATTCTTGGCACCCGCAAGGTTGGGCATGCCGGAACCCTGGACCCGATGGCTACTGGTGTCCTGGTGCTCGGGGTTGGCCGGGCAACGAGGCTGCTGGGCTATATCTCGGGCGCCGACAAGACCTACACCGCCACTATTCGCCTGGGACAGAGCACGACGACGGACGACGCACAGGGTGAACTGACCGGACATGCGTCACCAGAGGCGATGGCTGAGGTCCAGATGTCCTCAGTCGAGGAGGGCATGGCGCTGCTGACCGGCACGATCATGCAGGTGCCGAGTTCTGTGAGTGCGATCAAGGTCGACGGCAAGCGGGCCTACGCGCGGGTTCGCTCGGGTGAGGAAGTGGTGCTTGCGCCACGCAAGGTCGACGTCACCGAGTTCACGCTGATCGATCATCAGTTCGACGATCTCTGGCTTGACCTGCACGTACGGGTCACCTGCAGTTCCGGCACTTACATCCGTGCTCTGGCACGAGATCTGGGCAATGAACTCGGCCTGGGTGGTCACCTGACAGCCCTGCGCAGGACAAGGCTTGGACCCTGGGATGAGTTCGAGGCCTTGCCGCCAGAGCACCTCGCCGCTGGGAGCATTCCCCAGGAATCACTGCTGTCCATGGAGGCTGCGGTCGCGCGCATCTTTCCGGTCTGGGTGGTGTCAGAGTCGCAGGCAGTCATGGTGCGCAACGGTCGTCGAATCGACTGGACATATGCAGAATCGGCTGACCCCGTCATCGCAGTGTGCGACAACGACGGCAATTTTCTGGCATTGGCAGAGCAGCATGGACCAACCGCCAAGTACCTCGCAGTGTTCGTCTGACCTAGGGTTGACTCGAGATGTCCAATGACCACGCCCATCTGAGCACAAGTGAGCGCAAGGGCGCAGTGCTGTGCATCGGCGTTTTCGATGGTGTTCATCGGGGTCACCAGGCATTGCTCTCCGAAGGAAGATTGCTCGCCGACGAGCTCGGAGTGCCCCTTGTGGCCGTGACCTTCGATCCGCATCCGATGGCTGTCGTGCGACCTGAGTCGGCTCCGCAGTCACTCGCGAGTCTGGCTGAGCGCAGATTCCTGCTCTTCAATGCGGGTGCCGATGATGTCTTTGTTCTGAAGTTCACCAAAGAGGTGTCAGGCTGGGAGCCTGAGGAATTCATCCACCGAGTGCTCGTTGACACCTTGAGAGCCTCAGCTGTGGTGGTGGGCAAGAACTTCCGCTTTGGTCATCGCGCTGCTGGCACGGTCGACACTCTGCGTGAAGCCGGCACTCGCTACGGCTTTGCGGTACGTGAGGTCGGCTTGGCTGCCGACCAGGAGCCATGGTCATCAACTCGCGTTCGCATGGCGCTCACCGCTGGTGATATTGCCGAGGCCAATCGCGTGCTCGGGCGCGAATATGAGCTCACGGGCATCGTCGTGCACGGCGACCATCGGGGTCGCGAGCTTGGCTTTCCCACAGCCAATCTCTTCTGGCTGGGCAATCCGGTCATTCCTGCTGACGGGGTGTACGCCGGCTGGCTGATCGCCAGCAGTCAACGTTTTCCAGCAGCCATCTCGGTCGGCACCAACCCCCAGTTCTCAGGAGTTGAGCGTCGGGTCGAGACCTATGTCCTTGACCGCGACGATTTGGATCTCTACGACCAGGAGGTCACGGTCGTCTTTGTGGCGCATTTGCGTGGTCAACTTGTGTTCGACGGCCTCGAGGGCCTGGTCGAGCAGATGGCACAGGATGTGGCCGCCACCCGAGAGGTCTTGGGCCTGCCTGCAAATTGAGTCGCATCAACACTGCTACTCTGTGCTCTCCAGACGGTCGTGAAGCGGGCGCTTCCCGATTCGTGTCGAAATTGAAATGTGTCCCACACCGGGACGCGCCCGAGAGGAACGTATGTCGCTCGATAGTGCAACCAAAGAAGCCATCATTGCCGAATTCGGCTCCAAGCCTGGTGATACCGGCTCCCCAGAAGTTCAGATCGCGCTGCTCAGCCGTCGTATCAACGACTTGACTGAGCACCTCAAGACTCACAAGCACGACCATCACAGCCGCCGTGGCCTGCTGCTCCTTGTGGGGCAGCGTCGTCGCTTGCTGCAGTACTTGGTCAAGTCGGATATCTCCCGATACCGCTCGATCATCGAGAAGCTCGGCATCCGCCGCTAACTTTTGAGAACCGGCGCGTGTCGCGCCGGTTCTGCTTTATCCGCGCGGATACCTTCCGCGTGGCACAACTTCATACTGCGTATGAGATTCGGGGCGCTGCGACGCTGTCGCCTGTCGGTCCTCGGTAGTGACCTCCGGGTGTGATTCACCCGTGGGCCTCGATCGGAGACCGCCACTTGCCCGCACTCGCGAGCGCCCCTGTAACCGAACAGGAGGCACCCGTGGAGGGTCCCGCAATTGCAACAACCCAGGCCGTTATTGATAACGGCGCACTGGGACAGCGCGTCATTGTCTTCGAGACCGGACGACTCGCCCGCCAAGCGGCAGGCTCAGTCACCGTCACCCTCGATGAAGAGACGATGCTGATTTCAGCCACGACGGCAGGCAAGTCGCCGCGTGATTCATTCGACTTCTTCCCACTCACCGTGGATGTGGAAGAGCGCATGTACGCCGTGGGTCGCATCCCCGGCTCCTTCTTCCGTCGTGAAGGCCGCCCGAGTGAGGACGCAATCCTCACCTGTCGCCTGATCGACCGTCCGTTGCGCCCGACCTTCATCAAGGGCCTTCGCAACGAGGTCCAGGTCGTCATCACCGTCATGGCCCTCAACCCAGGCGATCTGTACGACGTGGTGGCGATCAATGCCGCATCGGCTTCAACACAGATCGCAGGCCTTCCCTTCAGCGGTCCGATCGGCGCAGTCCGCGTCGCATTGATCCGCGGTCAGTGGGTCGCCTTCCCGACGCACGAGCAGCTTGAGGAGGCCGTGTTCGACATGGTCGTCGCGGGCTCCATCGCCGGTGACGACATCGCCATCACCATGGTCGAGG
>DNXA01000152.1 GCA_003506065.1 Actinomycetota bacterium | reverse complement strand
GAAGAACTCCTCGGAGTGCTGCAGCGCGCCTGAACCGAACAGCGGTGGAATCACCTACGTGAGCTTGGTTCCATCCCGCACGACCGATAGACGGAAGAATCGCGTTCCCGGCTTGGCTGCTGGCTTCGCTGGCTTGGGCACGACACGAACTGGGTATTCACCAAGCACGACGCCGCGAATAGCTGGCAGGATCAACTGACCCTTTGAGTTCGATGTGGTGGATCCCAGAGTTGACCACTTGCCCTTCGATCGGATCTGCGACACATAGCGCATCTTCGGCTGCAGGAACTGCAGGATGATCTGCTCTGCTGCCAAACGATCAACCACGACGACTTGACTGGTCCTGGCGGTGGTCCCCAGAGGTTGCAGCACGAGACGAGGTGGAGCAGTTTCGGCCGTATCCTGACTCACCACAATCACCACTCCGCTGCCGACTTCCTCAGCACGCTGCGGATTGGTGGTCTCCGTTGGCGTCGGGATCGGCGTCGGCGTCCGCGTGGGCGTGGGCGTGGGCGTCAGACTTGCCGTTGGAGTTGGCGCTGGTGGTTGCGGAGTGACGGTGGGCACCGGGCACGGCGGCTCGCCATAGTCATTGCATGCCGCCTGTGCAACAGGGGCCGTGAGCGTCACTGCGAGCACGACGCCACCAACAACGGTGCCGACCTGCAAAGCGAGGAACTTGCGCACGCCTACCCCCAAAACCTGCCCACGGTGAATCAGTTGAGTCTACCCCCGGTGCAGAAGATTCACCTCGAGGCATTCGGGGCTGCCAGCCGCTCGTTCAAGGCAAAAGCCCTTCATTACTCCGCAAGCACAGCCCTCACCTGATCAGAGAGGGCCGGCTGCTTGACGACCCCGATGACTCGCACCGCGATCCTGCCTTCTCGATCGATGATGAGGGTGCTGGGCAGAGCGCCGGGAGGAACGCCGGGAATCGACGCCAGTTTCGTGCCCTCGGAATCCACAATGCTCGGATAGGTCACGCTGTACTTGCGTGAGTACTCCTTCGCTGAAGTGTCCTGGTCTGTCACATCCAGCCCGACGAAGCGCACTCCCTGCGGCAGGAATTCCTTTGCGGCATCGACCAGGATCTCGGCTTCCTCATTGCACGGCACGCACCACGAAGCCCACGAATTCAATACGACGACTTCGCCACGCAAGTCAGCTAGCGAGAGTTGCCCCCCACCCAGGGTCTGGCCGGAAATCGGCGGCAGGTCAACACGATCACTGGGGGCGAAGACCGTAACCCCTACTTCACCAGACACCCGTGCGCCCAGAGGGTCACGGCCACATCCGGTGATCAGCAATGCCGTGCACAGCAAGCCGAGTACGACTCGCTTCATCCTGCATCGCTCACGGCTTTGGCAGCGCCGAGGCCTGAACCCATTGGATCTTCATCCCCAAAGTGTCGGCCTGCTCGGTCCAGGCCAGTTCGCCCTCCTGTGAGGCGACCGAAATGCCGTCGGCCTCAAGACGCCTGCAGGAGTCAGCCAGATCAGGTACGGAGAGGCAGAAGGAATCGAACTGATCGCGACGCACATCATCAGCAGGGCGCTTGGCCAGACGGATCACGACATCGTGCATGCGCAGATCAATGACTTCTTCGCCAGCCGCACGCGGCAGTCCCTCGACCACAGTCGACACAATCAGATTGGTCAGGATCTCCGCTGACTTCGCGGGATCGGCCACCGCCACGGTCATCCATGCAAGGTCTGCACCTTGCACGACACTGTCAGTTGGACGTGGTGGAAGAAACGATGCATCGTCTCGAGGATCGTGAGTGAATTCGGTGTCAGTGATCTCAATGAGCAGACCGGCGGTATCGGCCGGGTGGATGAAGAAATGCCGTCCGGCAATGTCCACACCGGTAACGCGAAGTTCTGCACGTCGCAGCAAGGACTCGGTCTTCCATATGTCATTCACGGTCCACGCAACAGAGTGAAGACCAGGACCATTTCTGGCGACGAAGTGGCCCAATGGTCCGACCTCGTCGTCGGCTGCAAAGATGCAGATCGGCAGGGCGCCCAACCAGAGCATCTCCGATGTGGCCGCACCCGATTCATTGGAAGCTGATTCTCCGACGTGTCCAAATGGAATGCCTTGCACCTGTCGCATTCCCGAGTCGATCGGGACGGCACCTAGAACACGCTGGAGCCAGGGAACGTAGGCATCCTCCATCCGGGCGGCCAGGCCAAGTCGATGGAAGTAGCCAGGCTCAATTGGCGGGGCGACAGCTGGCTCAGATCCCGACATCTTCACTTCTCCCATTCTCGTGTGATCCGCACACAGGAGCAGCGTAGGCCGAACACCACCGTATTGTCTGAGGAGTGCGCGCACCAGCAGTACCTGGGCCGCTGACGTGCAAGGGTTCACCCATGTCTGCACCACTCGGCGCACTTGGTCGCACGAGCGGACTCCTGATTCGTGCCAGCCATCCGGCACCGGCCCTTGCAGTGACAGTTGTCATGTCCACCCTCGCCTGGCGATCGGGTTGGGAATCAACCCCGCTTGCGTTGTTCACCCTCGCAATGCTCTCAGGACAGCTGAGCGTCGGCTGGAGCAATGATGCCCATGACGCTGACATGGACCACGCAGCCAAGCGGAGCGACAAGCCGGTCGTTGCCGCTGAGCTGAGCGTTCGCCTGCTGTGGCGCTGCGCTCTTGTCGCCCTGGGCATCAGCGTGGTGGCATCTTTGGCCGCCGCTGGCCTCGCAGGTGCATTCCATGTGATGTCGTTGGCTGCCGCGTGGTCATACAACCTGCGTCTTTCGCGCACCGGCTGGTCCTGGCTGCCCTATGCGGTCGCCTTTGGATTGATTCCGCCATTCGTCTCCGAAGGTCTCGAACCACCAAGCACACCCACGTTGTGGTCGATCCTTGTCTTCATGGCTATCGGCGTCGCCGCGCATCTGGCGAACGCGGCACAGGACACAACCACGGATGCCGAATACGGGCACACCAGCTCGGCCATCATTCTGGGCGAGAGCAAGACCAAGAGCATCGCCGTTGGGCTCCTGCTGTTCGGCACTGCTTTGCTCGTGTGGCAACTCTGGGCATCCAATCCAGCATTGGCCGTTGCCACCGCCGTGCTCAGCACAGCAATCGGTATCGTTGGCTTCGCGAGATCCACGTTGCTCTTCAAGTCAATCCTGCTGCTGGCGCTTACCGACGTTGCCCTGCTCCTGCTCTCTGATGTCACGATCCTCGGCTGAGCCGACAGGCCCAGCACTCGTCACAGCACCTTGGACAGAAAGGC
>DNXA01000257.1 GCA_003506065.1 Actinomycetota bacterium | reverse complement strand
GGCGTCCAGTGCATCGGGTCACGATTCTTCGCCGAGTAGTCGCCGCCCCATTCGAGGAGTTTGTATTTGCGGCGCAGGATCTTGAGCCGCACAATGGTGATCGGTTGACGCCAGAACTTCAGCGACCCCGATCCTTGGCTTCCTTCCTTCGTCGCGTTCAGGTCAATGGCCATCCCGGCGCAATGATCAGACCAGCCACTCGACGCGCGGCCTTGCCGTGGCGGCGACCAAGCCCAATCATCGAACGTGCCCTTGTCGATAGGGGCGATCAGTCGGTGATACTCAGCCGCGAACGCCACAAGGTACGGGCCGCACTCACGATCAAGGCGCATCTTGCGGTCAGTGCCAGGGACCGTGAACAGTTTCAGTGCATCGTTCGCGCCGGACTCGATCACCACCCAGCCGTGGATCGTGTGACGGGTCATTGATTCACCACGGACGCGGAGTCGTCGTCGCCCACTTTGCTGGACACCACGGAAGTCAGCACTGACACGACAGCGGCGAGAGCGGCGACGGAGAATGTCTGCACCGGATCGACTTCGAGGATGCCGGTCATGTTGGTGGTGAACAGCGCGAGGGTTGCTTGTGCAGCGGTTTTGATTGCGCGCTCAGCGGCGTCTTTCCAAAATGGAAGAGTGAACATGGTTGCCTCCAGAAATAGCAATGCCCCCGCGAAATGCGAGGGCCGAGAGAGTGGGTGGGGTTAGACGGGGTGGGTGAAGTCGGGACGCTGCGGTGGCGGTGGCGGGTTGCCGTTGATGATGTGCTGCTCCAGCAAGTCGATGTGCTGATCACGGGCGAGGGTTGCGCGCTCAGCCAAGTGACGGGCCATGGTCTCGGCGGCGAGGGAGTCGCGAAGTTGGGCGACTTCACTGAGCGCAGTGTCGAGGCGTCCATCTACCCGAGCAGTTTCGTCGCGTGCTTCCGCGAGTTCAGCGCGGAGGTTCGCGATTGCTGTTCGCGCGACCTCGTCCACGATCCGCATCGTGTCTACGACGGTGTGCTCAGTCTCGGCGTCGATCTTGCCGGTAGTCGCGTTGTCTAATCGCCGGTTGAAGCGGCGGCGCATGATGTCAAGGACAAGGCCACCGATAGCGGCGACAATGGCGGCGGCGATTAGGGGGTCATTCACTGATCGGCCTCTCTCGGCTTGGACGGGTCAGGTGATGAGGAGCGCGGCTTCGTCGGCGGTGATACCTAAGCGAGCCAGGAGTGCGGCCCGCTGGGTTTCACGGTCGGCTTGCTCAGCGTCAGCGACCGCTTGGGCCTCGGTTACCGCTAGCGCATCGGAGGCACGTTGCGCTGCTTCCTCGGGCGTGAAATCACGTTCGGTCACTTCGCCTGTCGCCGCGTTGAATTCGGACACATCAGCCATGTGGGACCCTCTCAGGAATTCTTGTAGCCGTAGATGCGGACAGTGCCCGTCAAAGTGCCGGTGTCGTTGTAGAACGAGATCCCATCGAACGCAGTGGCAACCCGATGCTGCGCCACCGCGTCATAGAACTGTGTGCCACCTGCGTAGTTGACTTGCGAACGGAGATCGGTGTATGCGGCCAGCGCGGGGTTGAAGATGTTAACCGCCAGCGCACCTTGGGTCGTGTCAGCTGCGCCGAGGGTTCCCTGCGTAGCTCCCGTGGTGGCACCCCCCGCGAATGTCGTGTTATTAACCTGCATGAACTGTTGCGCGTAGCTGGCCGCACTGTTGTCGGCGGCACTGGCTCGCATCCGAAAGCGCGTCACATTCGCGAGGGAACCTGTGACCTTGCTGATCAGCATCAGGTAGTTGTCGTAAGTGGATGTGAAGCAGTTGTTGATGTTCACCACCGACGATGCAACGAACGATGTCGCAACGATCAGAGTCAGACCACCAGCGGCCTGAACGAATGCCGTATTTGCGAGCTTGGTCGAACTGTCGCCAGGTGACTGCGTTGGCGCGGTCGGATTCCCGAGCAGTGCAGTGTTCGTCCACGGGTCTTCATAGATGGAATACGGCAGCGAGTTCCAGGCCGTGGCCCCGTCGCCCATTTTGCCGCGCTTGAGCGTCGTATCCCAACCGATAAGCCCAGCCAGAAGCGTCGGGTTAGCCGTGGACCATTCCGATGTGGTGCCGCGCGCATTCTGGTACGGGGCGATTTCAGTCGTGGTCACGGGATGCCTCCGTCAATGATGCGGTCATAGACCGTTGTGGGTGTGCCGCCGTCGAGAATCAGGTCATAGACAGTCGTTGGCGTGCCGCCGTCATAGATGAGCGTGATCATCAGCACTGACCAGATCGTTGTGCCGGTAGCGCCGGTCGTCAGGACCCGGAATTCGTACTCCACGCCCGACGCTGGAGTGCGCCAAGTCCACGCCGTGTTCGGTAGCAAGCCATTGGCCATACGCTGCCCGTACCCGGTGTCGCTCGCCTCGCGGACATAGACGGCATTCGAGGCAGCAGCGGGAACACTGACAGGATTCGTGATCGTGACAAGGATGCTGGCCGTCGCATTGTCGGCGGTAACAGTGAACGTCGCCGGGGAAGGTGAAGTGAATGACACCGACACCCGAGCTGATGCCCACGCCGACCACAGGCCAGCGTTCTTGACCCGCACCTGCACATGCTCAAACCTGTTATTGACGGGGAAATCCACCGACAGTGCGCGCGCCACGGCGTCGGTGACTTCGCCTGTGTCGCTGTAGATCGTCCCGGTGTCAGGTAGACCGCTTGAGTCGCCGATCCGGCGTAGTTGGTAGGCGGTCTGTGACGGCGCGGACCATGTGACGTTCTGATTGTTGGTGACCGTTGCACCATCTGCCGGCGCAGTGATCGTCGGTGTCGCCGGGGTTGAAGCGGCAGTGAAGAATGAACTGGCCGAATAGGAACCGACCGCGCCAAGCGCGTCGTAGGTACGAACCTGCCACTCGAAGTTGTTGGCCGTGAACGCGGAGCCAACAATGTCCACATAGGTATTGACCGTTGTCGCAGAAAGATCAGTCCACGAACCTGCTGCAATGACTCGGTAGCGCAGATCGAATGCTGACTGGGTGTCGCCGGGATCAGGGTCAGAGAATGTCCAAGAGAAGCGGTGCACGGACAGCAGATCAATGACGGTGCCAGCGATAGGGCTATTGAGAANNTCCTGAGCGTCAACGTCACCCGGTCAGCCACGGAATAGGTTGCGCCGTCCAGGGCCATCGCGGGTGAATCGACTGTTGCCCCGTCCACGACGACCCGCAACGGCGAGGCTTGCGACACGGTGCCCTTCGCGCTGACATCAGGCATCAACGGCCTCCAGAATCCAGCGGCCCTGAGAACCATCCAGCGG
>DNXA01000101.1:1701-4342 GCA_003506065.1 Actinomycetota bacterium | reverse complement strand
GCACTCCAGGAGCACGCATGAATGTTCGCCATGACAACGAAGATGGCTCGGCCATTCTGGAGTTCCTAATCATCGGCGTGCTAGTGCTCGTGCCGCTTCTGTACATCATGCTGACCGTGCTCCGCGTCGAGTCGGCCGTGATGGCTTCCACTCAAGCCGCCCGCGAAGCTGGCCGGGCGTTCATGATGGCTGATTCGACAGTGGAAGCCCGAAGTGCTGCCAAGCTGGCCGCTCAGTTGGCGATGTCCGATCAAGGCTTTGAAATGCCCGAGTCGGCTCTGACCATCACATGCAGCCAGGCCTGCTTGAGCCCTGCGTCAACCGCTCACGTACGCATTGATTGGCGGGTGGAGCTGCCGTGGATCCCAACATTCTTGATAGGCGACGATCAGGGCTACCCCATCACGGTGGATTCTGAATTGCGCGTCGACAGCTATCGATCCGACGCGAGCTCCTAGTGGCAACTCCGCTCGTCCGAGAATCAGATGCGGGCAGCACACTTGTTCTTGGCATTGGGCTGCTGGGCGTGTGCCTGCTTGCACTCGCTGTTGTGACGGATGCAGGCAACGCATTCCTTCAGCACCGACAACTGTTCGCAATAGCTGATGCGGCCGCGTTGGCGGGAGCCCAATCCATTGACCTAGGGGAGTACTACGCCGGCGGAGCCCGAGAGGCGACGCGCCTTGATGCCACGGCAGTGATTGAGCGCGCACGAGCACATGTGCAACTCGAGCAAGCTCAGTCCGGTATCCCTGGGCTTCACATCGATGCGATTCGGAGCAATGGCAGCGATGTTGTTGTCGAACTCAGCGCTCCAGTCCGACCCGCGTTCCTCAGTCTCGCGGGTGATCAGGAGATCCATGTCTCCTCAACCGCGCGACTTGATTTCCGCGGCTCCTAATACTGGACGAATGCGAAGTTGCGCATTGGCAGGAGGCCGCACATCTCCTACTGGTTCAGGTGATGGACATCTGCTGGTGCACGTCATCGTTGGGCAGGGTGCCGTCGATGGTCGCGGTCACGGTTGACCAGAGCAGGTCGGCCTGACCACCGTATGTTGAGAGGAACGCCGTGTCGCCGGCGTCGCGACCCGTGCAGATCCGGACAAAACTCGACCGAGGCGCCAAGAGCGTGGGATCTGCCACTCGCCAGGTATCGCCAATGGCCGCCTCGACCACGGCGTGAAAGTCCATCGGGAAAAGACCAGGTGCGTAGACGGCTGCAAGTCGGGCCGGTACGTCGAGTGCCCGCAGCATGGCGATCACGAGGTGTGCATAGTCGCGGCAGACGCCTTGTCTCTTGAGCATCGTCTCGACTGAGCCATCGGTCGGACCGCTGCTGCCTTCGACGTATGCCAGGCGCGTGCCAACCCACGATGACACGCCCTCAAGCAGTTCTCTAGCGTCGGTGATGCCGGCAAACTCAGTTTGGGCGATAGGTGCCAGGCGGTCTGATTCGGCGTATCGACTTGGTCGACGGTAGATGATCAGCTCCGCGTCGGTCACTTTCTGCACTCGTGCCCTGCCCGTCACCGTCGCCTGATAGTTGACTTCGACTCGGCCAGGAGCCGGAGAGCAGACGTGAACTCGACCCAAACCAGGGACTGTGATCTCCTCAACGGCGACTGGATTCCCGTCGCTCGTGATCAGCAGAGTCTCATCGAGATCGAGAAATTCGTTTGAGGGGGCCACCTGAAGGCTCAGACGCACGGGCTCAAGCACCGACAGGGCCAACTCGCATGTCACTCGACGAATTGGCTCAGTCACGAAGCGAAGTATCCAGCACTCAGGAGCACCAGCTGACCGCTGATGCTCAGGGGGCGATGCTGTGCCTGTCGTTGTGTGCAACGCGTAGTGTTCTCACCCGTGACTTCTATCGAATCTGCCGAGCGCCTAGCTGAACTGGCGAACACGCTCAGCAGCATCGAGACCGTGCTTGATCTGCCGAATCTGCGATCGAGCATTGCGGCACTCGAGGCAGAGGCTTCCGTGCCTGATCTCTGGGATGACCAGGAGAAGGCCCAGGCGATCACTTCGCGCCTGTCCTTCCAGCAGGGCGAACTCCGCAAGGTCGAAGCCCTTCGCCAACGCCTGGACGACGTCCCGATTCTGCTTGAGCTGGCAGAGGACGAAGGCGATGAAGCATCCACGCAAGAGGCGCTCAAGGAGCTTGATTCCCTCCAGAAGGCCATTGCCGAACTTGAAGTGCGCACTCTGCTCTCGGGCGAGTACGACGCGCGGGACGCCTTGGTGACCATCCGCGCGGAAGCCGGTGGCGTGGATGCTGCTGACTGGGCAGAGATGCTGCTTCGGATGTACACCCGCTACTGCGAACGACACAACTGGTCCTACGAGATCTACGACACCTCCTATGCCGAGGAGGCAGGCATTAAGTCCGCCACCTTCGCGGTGAAGGCGCCCTACGCCTACGGAACTCTCTCGGTCGAGCAGGGCACTCACCGCCTCGTGCGGATCTCGCCCTTTGACAACCAAGGCCGCCGCCAGACCTCATTTGCGGGAGTGGAGGTCATTCCGGTCGTTGCCCCAGCCGAGACTGCTGACATCCCAGATGACGATCTGCGGGTCGACGTGTATCGATCCAGCGGCCCGGGCGGGCAGGGCGTGAACACCACTGACTCCGC
>DNXA01000101.1:0-1682 GCA_003506065.1 Actinomycetota bacterium | reverse complement strand
CAGCGCCAGGAGGATCGGGCCAAGATGGACGCCCTCAAGGGTGACAACTCCGGATCCTGGGGAAATCAGATGCGTTCCTACGTCCTTCACCCCTATCAAATGGTCAAGGATCTGCGGACTGAGACCGAGACTGGCAACACCGCAGCAGTGCTTGATGGAGAGATCGATGAGTTCGTGGAGTCCGGTATTCGGTGGCGCAAGCAGCAAGCGACCGCTGCTTAAATGCGATCGACACTTACACTCTCTAGGTGATTCTTTTCGACCATGTGACCAAGCTGTATCCAAGCCAGCAGCGTCCGGCCCTTGATGAGGTCTCTGTTGAGATCGAAAAAGGGGAGTTCGTCTTCCTGGTGGGACCTTCGGGCTCGGGCAAATCGACCTTCTTGCGCCTGATCCTGCGTGAGGAGCGCCCGACGAAGGGCTCGGTCTGGGTTGCCGGCAAGGAGCTCGGGCACCTGTCGAATTGGAAGATCCCCTACTTCCGCCGTCAGATCGGCACGGTTTTCCAGGACTTCCGCCTACTTCCGAACAAGACCGTCACTGAGAACGTGGCCTTTGCCCTGGAAGTGATCGGCAAGCCCAAGGCTCACATCAACAAGGTGGTTCCAGAGGTGCTTGAGGTCGTCGGCCTGGAAGGCAAGGAGAACCGTCGCCCCGACGAACTCTCCGGTGGCGAGCAGCAGCGAGTGGCAATCGCCCGGGCCTTCGTCAACCGCCCGATGCTGCTCATTGCTGACGAACCGACCGGAAACCTGGACCCAGGCACTTCAGTTGGCATCATGCAGCTGCTGGATCGCCTGAACCGACTTGGCACGACTGTGGTGATGTCAACCCACGACAGTGCCATCGTTGACCAGATGCGCCGCCGCGTCATTGAACTTGAGGGCGGTCACCTTGTTCGCGACCAGTCACGTGGTGTGTACGGATACGCCCAGTAATGCGCGCAACGTTCGTCGCCAGCGAGGTCGGCCATGGGCTTCGCCGCAATCTGACGATGACTCTTGCAGTGGTGATCACCGTCGCCGTGTCTCTGGGACTGTTTGGCGGTGCGCTGCTGTTGCGTGCGCAGGTCTCGACCATGAAGGATTTCTGGTACGACAAGGTCGAAGTGTCGATCTTCCTCTGCAGCAAGAGCAGCGATGTTGCCTCGTGCTCAGGCGGTGCAGTCACCCAGGCTCAGCGTGATCAGATCAGGACGGACCTTGAGTCCCTGAAGCCGTTGGTCGACACGATCTTCTATGAGTCGCAGGCCGATGCCTACAAGCACTTCCAAGAGCAATTCAAGAATTCACCCATTGCTGACAACGTTCGTGAGAGCGCATTGCCGGAGTCATTCCGAGTCAAGCTTTCTGATCCGACGAAGTACGAGGTGGTTGCCTCGGCATTTGCGGGTCGTCCCGGTGTCGAGCAAGTCAACGATCAGCGCCAGATCCTCGACAAGTTCTTCCGATTGCTGGGCGGACTGCAGGCCATTGCGCTGGCCATCGCAGTCTTGATGCTCGTGGTGACCGTGCTGTTGATCGTCAACACGATGCGCGTGGCCGCCTTCAGCAGACGAAGGGAGACCAGCATCATGCGGCTGGTCGGTGCTTCCAACTTCTATATTCAATTGCCGTTCCTGCTCGAAGCTGCATTCGCGGCTGCGGCTGGCGCGATTCTGGCAATCTTGGCGCTTGTGCTGA
>DNXA01000285.1 GCA_003506065.1 Actinomycetota bacterium | reverse complement strand
AGTCCAACTAAGGGGGTTCAGTTCACATTTGCTGGGGGCCTTTCGACATCAGATGTCTTGACGACTACAGACCGATCAGGTCCGAGATGCGTCGCTTGTGATCTGCAGGTGTGCCATAGAGCTGACGGTCCACCATCACGCGCCGCAGGTACAGGTGGATGTCGTGCTCCCACGTCACGCCAAGCCCGCCGTGCATCTGCACGCAGTCCTGCACGATCTGCACTGCCTTGGTGCCGACGTATGCCTTGGCAACGCTGACCAGACGACCAGCTTCTGGGTCGCGGTCGTTGACTGCCTGCACGGCTGCATCGGTCGTAGCCATGCAGCATTCAAGCCAGGTGCGCATGTCCGAGAAGCGGTGCTTCAGCGCCTGGTAGGAAGCCAGCGGGCGACCAAAGGAGTAGCGGTCGAATGCCCACTGGACAGTGAACTCGAACACCTTGTCGATTGCCCCATTGGTTTCTGCACATTGAAGTACGACGGCCACCTGGAACATCCGCTCGACAATTGCTGCAGCGGTCTCCTCCGTGCCGATCATTGCCGAAATCGGAAGAGTGACTTCGTTGAAGTTCACTGTGGCGTAGTGACGTGTGAAGTCAAGTGAACCCACTGGCTCGACAAGGACACTGCCGAGGTCGGATGGCACCAGGAATAGAGCAACGCCAGTGGCTGTCTTGGCTGTCACGACGAAGAAGTCAGCCTCGTTTCCGAACTCGACGCGATCCTTGCTGCCTGAGATGACGTAGTAGTCACCCTGCTTCGTGGCCGTGGTCGTGGGGTTCATCGGATCCCAATGCCCCCGCGGCTCATAGGCTGCCCAAGAAGCGATGGTCTCCCCGGACATCAGCGCCTCGATGTCCGCGCTGTGGTCTGGTCCACTTGCAGCGCCCTCGACAAGACCAGCAATGACGGTGTTGACGGGGTGCAAGGGGCCTGGGCTGACCAGTCGGCCAAACTCCTTGGCCACGATCACCAGATCCTTCAAGCCGTCGCCAGAGATGCTGCCGCCGCCCAGATCCTCGGGAACGAGCAGCGCAGCCCAGCCGAGCTCAGCGCCCTGGCTCCAGAAATCCCGTGGGAATCCCTCGCCCGACTTGTTCAACTCGCGCACCTTCTCGATCGGTGCTTCGTTCTCCAAGAACTTCACGGTGGTGTTGCGGAAAAGCTTCTGGTCCTCAGAAAGTTCCAGGTCCATGCGGACTCCTCAAAAGTTGTTCACCCTGATGGGCATGTGGTCAGTGATAGGAAGGGTGGGACTAGCGGCCGCGGCGAACGTCCTTGAACGGCACGTCACGATCAGCTGCATATTCACGAGGCATCATGAGCACGCGCTCGGAGATCATGTTGCGGCTCATCTCAGAGGAGCCGCCGCCAAGGCTGGCGCCCTGACGCATGAGGTAGGAGACGCCAATGCTCTTCAGGAAGCCATCACCCTCGGGCAGGCTGGTGACAGCCTGATCGCCAGCAATGTCGAACATCATGTCCATCTTCTGCTGTGGGATCTCAGCGTGCGCAAGACGCATCATCGAACTGGCCATGGCTGGGTACTCACCCGAGGTCATGCCGACAGTGATGCGCTTGATCAACTGGTGGTTGACCGTGTCCTGAGCATGCGCCCAGCCCACGAGCTCACGAGTTGCCGGATCCTTGTCCTTGCCGACCTTTCGAGCAACCTCTTCGATCGTCAGACCGGTACGGCTGCCACGGTCAGGTGCCCGACCGCTGGTGTAAGCCGAGCCACCGCCGACTGCCTGGCGCTCGTAGAACAGCTGACGCTGACCGACGGTCCAGCCGTCATTCTCGGTGCCAACCAGGTTCTCGGCAGGAACCACGAGGTCGGTGAAGAACTCCTCGCAGAACTCCATCGAGCCGTTGACCATCTGCACGCGGTTCATGTGCGTGGCTGCATCGTGCACCGGCACGATGATCATCGACAGTCCACGGTGCTTAGGTGCATCCCAGTCGGTACGCACCAAGCAGGTGGCGAAGTCGGCGGCGAAGGCGTTGGTGCTCCAGGTCTTCTGGCCATTGATGATGTAGGTGTCACCATCGCGCTGGGCGCGGGTGAGCAGACCGGCGAGATCGGAGCCTCCGCTTGGCTCGGACAGGAACTGGCAGAGGATGAGCTCGCCGGAGATGGCGCCGCGCACGTACTTCTGCTTCTGCTCCTCGGTGCCCATATCGAGCAGCATTGCCGAGCAGATGGCCAGTGAAGGCACATTGAGCAGGAGCGGCATCTCGTAGTTCACTGACAGATCGTCAAAAGCTGCCTGGTGTGCACGGCTCAGCCCCTGGCCGCCGTACTCCTTGGGGAAGCACAGGCCGGCGAATCCACCCGCGAAGAGCATCTTCTGCAACTCCCGCTGGCGCTGCCACAGGGCAAGACCATCGGTCTCATGCTCAGAATCACCTTGGGGGCGAGCCTCGCGCGGATCGGCGCTGGTCTTGCGGGCCGGCAGGCCACCTGCTTCGAGCCAGGCTTTGGCACGGGCGCTGAAGTCCTCAACGGATTCAATCTGGTCTGACATGTACTCCCCAACTCTGAGGCGGCCACTGTGTGGCTGGCCACTAATATCATGAATGCAATACGGACTGGTCCAAAAGGTGATAAATATCTGCCTATTAGACCTAGTTCGTAATACGACCACTCGGCGCAGGCCTTGTCAATCGATCTCGAACAACCCGTCCGAGATGTTTGTCCCAAAGATTCGTGCCCTAAGGAGTTGCATGTCCGCCTCGCCCAACACCGTCCCATCCGTCATGGCGACGGCCGTGGCTACCTTTCCGAATATCGCGGATACGACGGCCAGACTTGCCGAGGTCGGATACGTGGCAGATCCCCACATCGCCGGAGTCGTCTCCCTTGCCAGCCTGCTCGGCAAGCCTCTGCTCGCTGAGGGCCCGGCTGGCACTGGCAAGACCGAGCTCGCCAAGGCAGTCGCACGTGCCATGGGTGCTCGAGTCATTCGCCTGCAGTGCTACGAGGGACTCGATGAATCGCGCGCGCTCTATGAATGGGACTACCGCAAGCAGTTGCTGCGTATTCAGGCCGTGCGCCAAGAGGCAGCAGGCGACTGGAACGCGATCGAGGATGACATCTTCGGCGAGGAGTACCTCCTGCACCGGCCTCTGCTCGAGGCGATTCAAGCCGAGGATGACGTCGTGCTGCTGATCGACGAGGTCGACCGTCTGGACATTGAGACCGAGGCCCTTCTTCTTGAAATCCTCTCTGACTTCCAGGTGTCCATCCCTGAACTCGGCACAGTCCATGCCCGCCAGCACCCAATGGTCGTGCTCACCTCCAACAACAGCCGTGATCTTTCAGAGGCTTTGAAGCGCCGCTGCCTGTTCATGCACGTTGGCTACCCCACCGTTGAACGCGAGCGCGAGATCATCCTGGCCGCAGTGCCCGGCATCACCGAGAACCTCGCTGAGCAGGTCGCGCGAATCGTGCGCACCCTGCGCGATCTCAACCTGAAGAAGAGCCCGTCAGTGTCCGAGTCCCTTGACTGGGCACGCGTGCTGGTGCTCCAGGGACAGAAGGACATCACGACGGACGTTGTGGTCGAGCATCTTCCCGTGCTCCTGAAGCATCAAGCCGATATCGAGAAGGCAACTGAGGAACTGACCGGCGCATGAGCCGAGTGGAAGTGCGCTACTCCGCGAGGAAGCGGAGCACAGCGTCCTGGCAGTTGAAGTTGGAGGTGGTCGAGAAGTGATCGACACCCTTCAGCACGATGGCGCGCACATTCGGCAATGCAGCAAGCATCTCGTCAACGGGTCCGACCATGTCGCGTTCACCGATGACCACCAGGGTCGGCATCGTCAGTTTGGCCAACTCGCTCAGCGGCGGCATGGCGGCGAATCCATCGACGTACTTCTGAACAGAGGCCCGGTCGTTGCCTGCGGTCTCGAGCAGTTGCAGGACCAGGTCGGGCATCTCCCCCGTGCCTTCTTCACGCTCCTTCCACATGCCGTCGCCGATGCCAAGCAGGACCACCTTGTCGAAGGACTCCGGCGAGGCAATCGCCGCACGCAGCACGAGTCGAGCGCCAGCGCTGAAGCCGATGCCTACTACCGGGGCCTGCTCAGTCACCAGACTCACCAGCCGCTGAACCGCCTCCGGCTCACCGCCGTCGGCTTGCGGCGCACTGCCGTGTCCAGGCAGTTCGTGACCAACGACCGCAAAGCCCTCGGACTCCAGGATGTCGATCCAGCCGGTCACCCCCCAGTTGTGCTCGAAGGAAGAACCCAGACCATGGACCAGCACCACCGGAGCAGACATGGCGCGAGCATAAGCCGAAGCCAAGTTGGGAGGCAGCATGCTTTCAACAGTTGAGGGGCTGGTTCGCGAACTGCGAACAATCGGCATTCCGGTATCGACCACCGAGCATATTGACGCCGCCAGATCGCTGAAGGTCATCGACATCGGCAATCGCGAGCAGGTCAAGGCAGCGCTCTGCGCAACGATGGTCAAGCGCATCGAGCACATGAAGGCCTTCGACACCGTCTTCGACCTCTTCTTCTCAGGTCTCAAGGCCTTTGACGTCGAGTTCCAGGAATCCGAGGGCGGCACAACCGTCGCTGAGATGTTGAACGAACTCGAGGACGATGCCCTGCACGCCATGCTCGTAGAGGCACTTGCCGAGAATGACGAGCTGATGGTCAATGCACTCATCGATGTCTTTGTACAGCGCAAGGCGAACGTGCAGCAGGGGGCTCAGGTCGCCGGCAATCTCTATGTCTTCCGAGTGCTGCGCGCCTTGGACCTCCCCGGCATTCGCGAGGAGCTCATCGAGCGCGAGCAGATCGAGCCTGACACTCCAGGTGCTGATCTGCGTCAGCGGATGGCCGAAAGCGACGCCGACCACAAGGTCGAGACCCTGCAGCAGAAAGTCGAAGCCGCAGTTCGAACGCTCTTGGTCGCCGACCGTGGTGCCACAGCTGTGGCCCGCTCCCTGCGCGCCAAGTTGCCCGAGGACATCGACTTTCTCACTGGGTCAACAGCTGAGATTGAAGCCCTGGAATGGACCCTGGCTCCGCTGCCTGTGCAATTGGCCCAGAAGCTGCACCAGAAGCGCTCACACGGACGGCGTGGCGCCATCGATTTCCGCGGCACGGTTCGCCATTCGATGTCCTCCGGCGGTGTGCCTGTTGATCTGGCCTTCAAGAAGCCACACCCGCCCAAGCCCGAACTGATCGTGCTCGCAGACATCTCGGGTTCGGTGGCCTCCTTTGCGACCTTCACCCTCCAATTGACCTTCGCGATCCGTTCGCAATTCCGCAGCGTGCGCAGCTTCGTCTTTGTCGACGGCATCGATGAGGTCACCGAGATCATGCAGACGTCCAACAACATTGCCGAAGCCGCCCAGCGCATCGACGAGAACAAGGGCGGCATCTGGCTGGATGGTCGCTCCGATTACGGCGCGGCCTTCCGAACCTTTGTGAAGCGCTGGGGGCCTCAGGTCAACAGCCGCAGCATCGTGCTGATTCTCGGAGATGGGCGCTCGAACTACCGTCAGCCGTCTGTTGAGACTGTTGAGTACATTGCCAAGCGCGCACACCGAGTCTTCTGGTTGAATCCCGAGCGTGAAGTCAGCTGGGGTGAGGGTGACTCGGTCATCAACAAATATGCGCCCTACTGCAGTTCTGTTTTCGAGTGCAGAAATGTGCGCCAACTGAAAGCATTCATCGAAGAGTTGGACTGAGTCACGAGTCCACACGCTTGGCGACAATGAAAGGAAGCCATGGCAGACAGCAACATCTCGGAGGCTATGAAGGCCGCCGTCGGAACGGAGACGTCGCGCTCGACGAGTTACCCGATCAGTGAATCGGATATTCGCAAGTGGGCAATGGCGGTCTATTGGCCGGAGAAGGCACCAGCGGTCTTCACCGACCCGGCAGCAGCATCCAAGACGGTGCACGGCCGTCTCGTGGCTCCGGAGGAGTTCAACCCCTTCGCTTGGTCGGCAGCATCCAATGAGCTGCTGCTCAAGGGCGGCGCATCCAGCCGCGATGGCAACAACCCCGACAACAGCGAGCTGGCCTTGGGCATCCCAGGGCCCGGCCTGAAGTTCATGCTCAATGGCGGGATGATCTGCGAGTACGGAGTGCGCATGGGCGTCGGCGACGTCATCACCAGCACAAACTCCATCGGTGAGTACAGCGAGCGCGAAGGACGCCTTGGTCTCATGCTCTTCAGCCGTGGAGTCTCAACATGGGTCAACCAGAACGGTGAAATGGTCAAGCGGACCAGCAGCACCTTGATTCGGTACTAGGAGGAATGACAATGACGGTCAAGGTTGGCGACGAGCTTCCAACATTCACTCGCGAGACAGGCTTTGCGAACTGGAACCGCTATGCAGCGGTCAACGACGAGTTCGTGCCTATTCACATGGACGATGCAGCAGGTGAGGCGGCCGGCAACGGTGGCGCCTTCGGCATGGGCAACCTGCAGTGGGCCTACCTCCACAACATGCTGCGCAGCTGGGTCGGCGAGAACGGCGAGATCCTCAGCATTGAGGTGCAGTTCCGCAGCCCGAACGTCAAGGGTCAGACGGTGACGGCCAAGGGCGTTGTCACAGCAGTCGACGGCGATGTCATCAGCCTCGATGTCTGGACTGAGCAGCAGGAGGGCACCAAGCTCGCACCGGGCTCAGCCAAGGTGAAGATGGGCAAGTAGTTCCACAGACATGAACGAAGGGGCCATCGTGCAGTGCGTGATGGCCCCTTCGCATTTTGCGAGACTTCAACACTTTGGAGCAGGTCATGACCGAGACATATCTCAATGACACCGTGATCAATGCGAACGGCACCCTGTGCTCGCGTTCGGTCAGTTATCCGATTGAGGCGTCCGCAATTCGCAAGTGGGCCATGGCCGTCTATTGGCCAGAGCCAGCGCCTGAGACGTTCATGAACGCTGAGTACGCCCCTGAGGATTTCGATGCTTTCGCGTGGGGACCAGCCTCGTATGAGTCACTGCTCGAAGGCGACGACGGCAGAGTCATGGTGCGGCATGGCATCAACGAGCGCGCACTTGGATTTCCAGATTGGAAATTCCGAGCAGGACTCAACGGCGGCATGAACTGCACCTACGGCGTGCGCATGCATGTGGGAGACGTCATCACCGACGTGAAATCCGTGGGCGAGTACACCGAGCGGCAGGGCCGCATGGGACTCATGCTCATCACGCAGTCGATCAGCACCTGGACAAACCAGAACGGTGAACTCGTCAAGCGAACCATCAACTCAGGCATTCGCTATTAGTCGTGCGCAGGTAGGCGATCAGCTTGCGCCGTTCTCTCGTCATACGGATTTCGACAACTGGAACCGCTACGCAGCCGTCAACGACGAGTTTCTGCCCCACTCCATGAATGACGATGCTGCGCGCAGTGAGGGATTCCCGAAGGCCTTCGGCATGGGCAATCTGCAGTTGTCCTACCTGCACAGTCTGTTGCGGCAGTTCATCGGTCCCAACGGCTGCATCCTTCGCGTAGACGTGCAGTTCCGCAATTCGAATCTGCGCGGGCAAATGCTGACTGCGCACGGAACAGTGAGCGACGTGCAGGGCGACACCGTCTCGATTGATCTATGGACCCAAGAGGATGAAGGCTCGCGCCTGGCAGTTGGAACAGCGAGCGTCAGCTTCTGAATCCGCGATGTATGTCCTGATTGTCGGTGTTCAGGGAGGCCATCTTCGCGCACCGAATGCCATTCGGCTTCCAACCCTTGTGAGAGACCCTCCTCCGCTCTACCGTTCTGAAAAGCCCTCCTTACTGCCGCCGAAGGGAACCCATGGAAATGAATGACATGGTGA
>DNXA01000220.1 GCA_003506065.1 Actinomycetota bacterium | reverse complement strand
CTGATGGTCGAATTGGCCTTGGACCACACCTTGGTGCTGGTGACGCACAATCTCCAGCAGGCCTTGCGAGTGTCCAATGATGTGGCCTTCTTCGAGGCGGAGCATGTTGGTCGAGATGAACGCCATGGTCACCTCGTCGAGTATGGCTCGGCTGATCAAGTTCTTGCTGACCCCAAAGATGAGCGCACCAAGGTTTATCTCGCCAGCAGTTAGTCCTCGATCAACCAAGAGACATCGAGAGTGACGCTCACCTTGGTCGTACCAGGTTCGATTGGCGTGCTCACCTTCTCGCCCGCTGCAGCATCGGCCATCGCGATAGGAGCTGGGGCATTCGAGGAAGTCTCATTCACTGATGCGACCGAGCCCAGCGAGAAGCCGAGCAACTCGGCATACTGCTCGGCCTGTGCGCGGGCAACAGTCACGGCCTGGGCGCGCGCCTTCTGGGAGGCGGCGGCGGGATCGCTGACATAGGTGCTGAGCGAGTCGATTCGAACGGAGTTGCCGCCAGCAGTGACGATGGCGTCAAGCGTTGCACCCGCCGTCTGAAGATCGCGAAGGGTGACAGTGAGGCTCTGGGTCGCTTGATATCCATCAAGGGTCTGCGAGCCGGTCGATGAGTATCGGTAGACAGGGCTGACGCTGATGCTCTGGGTTGCGATATCTGCACTGTCGACGCCCGCGTCCTTCAGTGCATCGACCACCTTCGTAGTTGCCGCGGCGGCGGCACTCTGAGCCGCAGAGGCCGAGTTGGCATCCAGAGTCGAAACGGTGATCGAGGCCTTGGCGGCATCAGGTGCGATTTCAGTGGAGCCGGTGGCCGAGACGTTCACCGTCCGGGGGACCCCGCTCGACTCTGCTGGGCTGGAGGAGCATCCGCTGACAAGCAGGGCAGTGGATGCGGCGAGGGCGGCAAGGCTGAGCACAGCGCGACGATTCATGTCCTAATAGTGCGTCAATCCTGTCGGTAAACACAGCCGTGTCCCGCCCTTGGCCCTGGAGAATTCCAAGTGCTCGGGGCGGGACGGCTGAATCAGACAGTCTTGATGAGGGTTTGCACCATTGCACCCATGTCTGGGTTGCCCGCGAGTTCGGGGTGGGCGCGCTCAGCGTGGAGCATGACGTGCTCGACGAGCTCTTCCTTGTTCTCGGTCGTGAAGCTTCCCGGGCACGCAGCACCGGTGTCTGCACAGGTGAGTTGGTAGGCCATGACAATCTCCTTCGTCCATAGGTTCCTGCCCGGCGGGATTCCACCAGGCCGCTTGCATGTGATGGACGATCAGGTAAGAGTGAAAAGGACAACTGGTCCAGAGATTGTTTGCGTGGTCGAGTTCAGACGTGCTGGTCGAGCATGACCGGATTGCCATCGGGATCCAAGGCGATGAGGCTTGCGGGTCCACTCGAGTTCTCGTCTGCCTCGAGCATTAGCACCACGCCGTCGGCTTTGAGTTGTCGTTGGATTTGTCGAATATCGGTGAACTCGGTCAGCGGTTGTGCACTGGCATCCCAGCCGGGATTGAATGTGAGCATGTTCCTCTCGAACATTCCCTGGAACAGCCCGATCACATGATCACCGTTCTTCAGGATGAGCCAATGCTGTTCTGGATCTCCCATGAATGCAGAGAAGCCGAACTTCTCGTAGAAGGCCTGTGAGGCTGCGAGGTCAGTGATGGTCAAGCTGATGGAGAACGCTCCTAGTTCCATGGTCTGCTCCTAAGCGGTCAGTTCGGCAGGCACTGTCTCCAGCACATCGGCAATGGCCTTCATCAACTCGCGGGCGCTGGCTGCCGTCATCTCTATGGCAATGCGTTCGCCGCTTGCTGAACGCGGGTTGGGCAGATCGATGTTGAGCGTGTGGTCGGCAGTTGCATGCACGGGATGGTCGAAGTAGACGACTGCGTCCGATGCCGCAAACCATTGTCCGCCCGGGCCCTTGGCGCTGGCTTCAATCGGCGCATGAACGGTCAGGTATGTGCACATATCAGGCTCCAAGGTAGGTCGCATAGAAGTCGGAGATGCGAGCCCAGCCATCATTGGCAGACTCGAATCGATAGGCACTTCGATCGGTGGTGAAGAAGGCGTGGCCGGTGTTCGCATAGCTCACCAGAGTGTGAGTCTTGCCCTCGCGCACCAGGATTTCCTCAAGCTCGGCGACCTGCTCCGGGCTTGGGTATTGGTCGTCGTCCCCGAACAGGCCGAGCAGGGGAGCCCGCAGCGCTGGCAGATGCTCTACGAGGTTGGTGACCTTCAGTGGGAAGCGCTCACTTGGCGTTCCCGTGACAAAGGCGCCGTAGCAGTCCACCACAGCATCGACATCCACGGTGCAGCCGACCAGAACAGACTGCCTCCCCCCAGAGCAGTAGCCGATGACGCCGACCTTGCCGTTGGAGTTGTCCTGTGCACGCAGGTAGGCCGCGGCACCAGCAGCATCACCAATCAATCGCTCATCTGGCGCACCACCGTTTGCCCGAGCGACCGCCGCCGCATCGTCGGGTGCCGCATCAGGTGCTTCACGCCAGTACAGGTTGGGGCACAAGACGTTGTATCCCATGGTGGCAAAGCGGCGGGCGATCTCCTTGGATCCCCGATCAAAGCCAGGCATGTGATGGATCACGATGACTGAACCGCGAGGAGCGCTGCCATCGGGCTCAACAAAGTAGCCCTGAACCTGGTCGCCGTTGGCGCCAGTGAACATGATGAATGAGGAGGTCATTGATTCAGACATGACCAGAATTTATCGCAGCCAGCGGAGCCAGTGAGGTCTTCTCCAACAGCGAACCTAGTTGAGCGGATGCGCATCAATCTCGACTGCATCCTGAATCGGAGCCGTCTTTGCAGCCACGCGTTTGAAGTTCCAGAACATCGGTATTCCAAGAAGCAGCAGTGCGATTGCCGCGAGGGGGAAGACCGGGCGAAAGCCGATATGGGCAGCAATGATCCCGCCGATTGCCGGGCCCATCTGTCCGGACAGGGCCTGCACGCTCTGATACAGACCGAAGATGGAACTCAAGGCAGTCGCCGAAACCAGAGTAGGAAGGAGAGTTGCCGAACTGGTCTGCAATACGCCCTGGAAGAGCGACATCACGACCACCAGGAGCGCCAGGACTCCCACTGACTGCACCAAGCCCATCGGGAAGAGGAACAGTGCGACGCCGATCGTTGCCCCAAGCAGCGAAAGCTGGATCCCGATGCGCTGAATGATTCGTCCGGCCGAAACAGCAGCGAAAGCGCTTGCGGCTGCGATGCCAAAGAACAGCAGTCCGACGATCACGGTGGCATCGCTGCCAGCAGGAAGCATGGTGACGACGTAAGGGGCCAGGATCGGTTGAATCATCGGTCCCGCGAAGCTCAAGCACAGCACGAGTCCAAGAGCAGCCCAGGTGATCGGAGCACGCAGCACGGAGCCAAAGCCTTGCTTCTTGGTGGAATGGGCGGGAGCAAGTGAATGCTTGGGCTCGCGAATCATGATCATCGCCACGATGGAGCCGGAGTACATCAGCACTCCGGCAACGATGAAGGTGGTGCGGTAGCCGAGCGAGGCGACGAATCCGATTGCGATGACCGGTCCGAGCGCGAGGCCAGCAAGGCTCACTCCTTGAAGTCGTCCGATGGCCTTGGGGATGAGCCTGCCGGGCGTACCTGCGGCAATGAGCGCCATTGCGGCGGCGGCGGAACCAGCCATGAGCCCGATGAACAATCGAATGGCGACGATCTGCCACGTGGATGTGGCCAGCCCGAGCAGTAGGAGCCCCGTTGCACCGCCCAAGCACGCTCGCACAAGCATTGGCTTGCGCCCGTATCGGTCTCCGGCAATGCCCCAGATCGGGCCGGAGATGAATGCGCCCAGGCCCTGCGCTCCCACCGAGATGCCCGCCCACATTGCAGCCTGCTCTCCAGATGAGCCATCGATCTGCTGTATGTAGAGAGGTAGGAAGGGGTAGGTGAAAGAGAATGTCGATGTCAGCAGGAAGCTCACCAACATGGCGGCAAAGTTATTGCGTTGCCAGCCGGGCGAGCCTTGGTCTTCCACGGGTACCTCGCCGTTGAGTGATGAGGTGGGTCGTGGGCAACGTATATGAACTCATCAGCCGTTGCGGCGAATCTGCGAGATCACTGCGACGAAGACTCGGCTATTGGAAGGGATCAGTGCTCTCGTCTGGTGTTCGGCAAGGTCACAATCAGCAGGCCAGCGACGGCTGAACCGGCTGCGACCAGCATGAACGGCACAAGATAGTCCCCAGAGAATTGGTGCGTGAGCCCGATATAGAGCGGTGCCGCCGCAACGCCGAGCGAGGTGAACAGATTGGCTCGCGCAAACAAGTGGGCGTAGCGCTCAGCTCCAAACAGGCCCAGGATCCACAGTGGAATGAAGACCTGGTTGTTTCCGACTGTCACTCCCATGAGCACGGCACCGATGATCAGTACGGGAAGGCTATGAGCAAACGCAATGATCATGAGTGAAGTGACCTGGAAAACCGCCATCGAGAAGCTGAGCACTTTCAGCGGCACATGCGGAAGCACAATGATGCCGAGCACTCGCCCGACCACGGAGGTGGCAGCAATGAGCGATACAGCAAGTGCGGTGTTCGAGATGCCTCGTTCAACACCGAGAGTGAGCATGTGAGTGATCGCGGCAACCTGCGACATGATCAGCAGACCGAATGCCACACAGACTGTTGCGAAGACCCGAGTTACGCGGGACCCGGTGATGAGTGGTGGAGCCACGACTATCGCGTTCGGAGTGGTCGTTCCCGTTGAGGCAGCGGCAAGTTCCTTGGCCTTTGATGACTTGGCCACGGTCGCTACAGGGATCAGTACGGCAATCAGCACCGCGCCCATCGCGATACCTGTCGCGGTGAGCCCCTGTCCTTGAACGGCAGACGTCACGATCGGAGCGAAGACCGCACCGCCGACGCTGAGCCCAGCGGCCGCAACGGCAAGTGGTCGTGCGAGCTTGTTGTCGCCGAACCGTTCGAGCACCATCGTTGAGGCGGGGATCATCGAGAAGCCAGCTGAGACCAGGCCGTAGACCAAGTACAGCGCCCACAACTGCCAGGCGTTCTGCACTGCTCCAAGCAAGGCAAGACATCCGGCAGAGATGATGGCGCTGACGATGATCACCCTGCGCAGTCCGAACCTCGGCAGGATCCGGGCAACCGGAATGCCACCGATTCCGTTGCTCAGCAGGAAGATCGTGGCGCCGGCGGATGCAGCAGTCAGCGAGATGTCGGTGTTGTCGATGTAGGCGCGACTGAAGGCGCCCAGAGAATAGAAGCCGAAGCCGGTGTTGAGAGTGAGCATGACGAAAGCTGCTGCAACGATCCCCCAGGCTCCGCGAGACTTTGCTTCAGACACGTGAGGTGCGGCCACACTCATACTGAGAACTGCCGGGAGTAGTCGTCGATCTCAGCGAGCAATCGAGTCTTGGTGGCTTGGCCGGCAAAGGAAGCCCGAACGGATTCGCGTGCGATCTCCGTCAACTCCAAGGCATCCAGGCCGAAGATTTCGTGAGCGATTCGGTACTCCTTGTTCAAGTCGGTGTCGAACATTCCTGGGTCATCGGTGTTCAACGTCAGTCGCACGCCAGCTTCGCGCAACTGGGGGAAGGGGTGCTCGTGCAGATTTGCAACCGCTCGTGTGCAGACATTCGACGTTGGGCAGACCTCAAGGACGATGTCTCGTTCGATCAGCTCGGCCATGAGCTGCGGCTCCTGGACTGCGGCGATGCCGTGCCCGATTCGCACGGCATCAAGACAATCAAGGCTCTCGCGGATGGTGTCTGGGCCCGTTGTCTCGCCGGCGTGCGGCACAGATGCCAGACCCAGTGCGCTGGCCCGGCGGAAGACCTCGGAGAAGGCCGATCGTGGGACGCCGATCTCGGGTCCACCGAGGCCGAATCCGACGCTGGCGTCTGGCAGGTGCCGCTCAGCCCACTCAATCGTGCGGACACCAGATTCCAAGCCGAGTTCGCCTGGGATGTCGAAGATCCAGGCAAGTTCGACGCCGAACTCTTCAAGCACCTGAAGTCGTCCGTCCGTGAGGGCCTGCGATAGCGCTTCGGGAGCAATCCCCATGAGCAAATGGCTGTCAGGGGTGACGGTGACCTCGGCATAGCGAACCTGCACTTGCTCAAGATCGCGACCCAGTCCGAACACCAGGGCTTGGACGTCAGCAGGAGCGCGCACGAGCTCATTGACGGCGATGTAGACATCGATGAAATGAGCAAAATCTGTGAAGGTGTAGAAGTTGCGCAGTTCCGACTCCGTTGTGGGAATGCTGGCTTCGGGGTGCCGTTGAGCGAGTTCGAGGACGGTTGCAACGGAGGCGGCCCCCTGAAGGTGAACATGCAGCTCAGCCTTCGGCAGCCCGGAGATGTAGGACGAGATCTCCAGGGGGGCACTCACTCTTGGGACCCTATCGGGGAGATGCGGCATGATCAGTTGTATGCCGCAGACTCGTCCTCGCATCGAATGGATGGACCTCGTCAAGGGCTCGGCGATCCTGGTCGTGGTGGGTTCGCACGCGGTCATCCTGATGGAGCCGGTGACACACGGCCAGCCAGTCCAGACAGCTTGGTCGCTGCTGATCACGGTCCTGGAACCCATGCGGATGGCTCTGTTCTTCCTGATCTCCGGAATGCTTGCCACTGCCGCGATCGGCAAACCATGGGGCAAGGTACGCCGACGCACATGGGGAATGACGTATCTCTATGTGCTCTGGTGCTCGATCTTCTTCGCCTTCGTCTACATCTATGCGCCGCTGCCCATCCTCGAGGAACTGCGCTGGGTCGTGAGAAATCTGCTGGTTGCGGGCAACGGCTATTGGTATCTCTACGCCCTGATCCTGTACTTCTTCCTGGCCCGCGTCACCCGACGTTGGCCAATTTGGATTCTGCTGAGTGTCGCCGTGCTGCTGAATCTGTTCAAGTCACCGCTGCTGGAGTTCAATCGGGAGTACTTCAATAGCCTTGAGACTGGTTCGATGATGGTCAAGATTCTGATGAACCTGCTGTTCTTCCTGATCGGCCTGCATTTCAAAGAGCTGCTGACGCAGATCACTCGCTTTGCCACCTGGCCTCGAATTGTGGCGTTGAGCGTGATCCTGACTATTGCCGGTGTTGTGCGCTACGAAGTCTCGTGGTTCTGGGAGCAGTCATTTCTGCCTGCATCGTTGCTCTTCATCGTGCTCGGAATCATGTTGTCCTCGAAGCTCATCAATTTCGCCGGACCACGCAACTTCGGTTCTCGCATCGGCACGCAGACCCTGCCGATCTTTGTCGTCCAATTTCCGTTCATGCTGATGCTTCAGCAGGTGTTCAAGAACGATGACATCGCGCTCTTCAATGGCTGGGTCTTTGCGGTGCTCTTCCCGATTGCCTTCACTGCCTTTGTTGTTGTCTTCGCATTGTGGCTGCATCGCATCACGCTGAACAATCGCGCGCGCTACCTCTTTGAGATCCCTGATTGGGTCTCTCGCGAGCGATCGCGAGAGACCACTGCAGTGGGTTCTTAACCCAGTACTGCAGGCAGATCGGAAGCGATCTCCTCTGGCTTCACGTATGGCTCATAGCGTCGAATGACCTTTCCGTCGCGGCCAATCAGGAACTTCGTGAAGTTCCACTTGACTTCGTCGGTACCGAAAGTCTGCGGATTGCGCTCCTTCAGGGCATCCCAGAGCCGCGGAATCACCGGCTGAAAATCACCTGGGTCTTCTGCGCGCAGGTAAGAGAACAGCGGATCGGCCTCGTCGCCATTGACATCGATCTTGCTCATGACAGGGAAGGAGACGTTGTAGGTCAAGGAGCAGAACTCCTGAATCTCCTCATCGGTTCCGGGCTCCTGGCCGCCAAATTGATTGCAGGGGAATCCGATGATCTCCAGGCCTTTGTCCTTGTGCTCCTCGCAGAGGGCTTCCAGCGCCTCATATTGTGGAGTGAGTCCGCACTTGCTGGCCACATTCACAATGAGCAGGGCCTTGCCCGCGTAGTCGCCGAGCGAAATCTCATTGCCATCGGCGGCCTTCACAGTGAAGTCAAAGGTGTTCGTCACGTTATCCCCATTCAAGTCATCCGCAGCGCGTTGCTTGTGAAGCGAGCTTGCGAGCTGCGCACGCTTTCTGCGTGAGCAGAAATATATACGCGGTCATCAATTCAATTGTGCGAAATCTAAATTTGCCCGTAGCCAGCGTACCCACGGCATCATGGTCTGCCATCCGCTGACAATCAGGTCGAGGGTTTCGCGGGTAGCCAGCCAGGGACCCGGCG
>DNXA01000197.1 GCA_003506065.1 Actinomycetota bacterium | reverse complement strand
CAACTACCGCTGCTTCAGCCATGGCCCGACCTTATCCAGACTCCTGCATTTGGAGCACCTTTAGCGCGTTTGAGGCTTCAGCACTCACAGGATCAGTGAGGCAAAATCGCTGGCCTTGGCATTGCCGGTCAGTACCCGGCCATCGGGAAGTGGCACCGACAACTGCGAGCCGGTCTCGTCGAAGAACTGCACTCGTTTCCAGCCGGCATCGCTGAGGCTGAGCACGACCTGTCCCAGTAGGAGCAACTGGTCGGCAGCGGGCAGTGAGGTGAAGGACTGTCCGACAGCGACCCTGGCGCTTCGTGACGCGGCAGACACAGCCTCGGGTTCATCTGCCTGGATCAGCGAGATCATCGGGTCAAGACTCAATGGCTCGTTGGCAATTGTGCGAAGCCCGTCGGCGAGTTCGAATGGCGTCGGGCCAGCGACAAGCGCGTTGAGGACGTCTGCTGCTGTTGTGGGCGTCGGGTACGTGGCTGCCACGGGCACCAGACCGCCCTCCTTGGTGAACCACAGCCCACGCCGCGCTGCAACTGCATCATCGGGCGTTGCCTTGGAGGTGCCGATCACCCCCGGGATGGCCCCGGACGGCAGCGGCTCGGCCGCGTCCTGGATCTGCACCCCACACGCGGTGAGTACTAAGGCAAGAGCTGCTCCAAGCACTCCCGACGCGACTCGTGCAACTGGGAAGTTCATGGCAGGTCCATTCTCAATGGCAGATGCACGATGAATCGCGCGCCCCCGTCAGGGGAATCGTCCAGTTGGATATCCCCGCCAAGCGCCTTTGCCTGTTCCAAGGCGATGGCCAATCCCAGTCCGGAACCACTCGTGCTCTCAGAGTCCGCGCCGCGCGCGAAGGGCTCGAAGAGCCGGGCTCGTTCGGCAGGTGCCACGCCCGGTCCGGCATCGCTGACGCAGATGTCGACATGCTCATCGGTGCTGAGCACAGAGATCTGCGTCGCACCGCCCCCATGTCGTTGGGCGTTCTCGATCAGGTTGCCGATGATGCGTTCCACGCGCCGGCCGTCGGTGAAGGTCCGCAATTCTTCGCCGATGACAAGTGCGGGATCCACGCCCCGGCGCGCGGCCACTTCGCGGCACAACGCAGTCAGATCGCGGTTCTCCATGACGAGCGGGTCGCCACCGTCCAGTCGGCTTATCTCCATGAGATCGACCAAGGTTGGCGACAGTTTGCGGACCTGTTCACCGAGCACCGCGATCATCGGGGCGTCTGCTGCTGTCAGGTGATCTGCATGCCGTTCGAGCACTTCAGCTGTTCCCACGATGGAGGTGACCGGAGAGCGAAGTTCGTGGCTGACATTGGCGGTGAATCGCCGCTCACGTGAGATGCGCTGCTGAACTGCCTCTGCCATCGCATTGAAGGAGGTGGCGATGGGATCCAAATCCGCGTCTCCATTCAATTCGATGCGCGCCCCAAGCTCGCCGCCGGCGATGCGTTGAGCGCCAGCCCCCAGTCGCCGTACAGGCACCAGGATCCGACTCGCGGTGGTGGCGCCGAACACTGCTCCGAGAGTGGCGGCCACCAGGCTCATCATGATGAGTGCGGTGGCAGCCAGGTTGAGATTCTGCTCGAGTTCGCGCAGCGGGAAGACCTCGACGTAGGTTCCGCTGGTCAGTGGCACGCCAACGGCGTAATAGGGATCCCCGCCAACCTCGATGCGCTGCTGAGCGCCCTGCGCTGCGGCCAGAATGAGGAAGTTCGCCGGAAACACGCTTGGGGGCAGCCCAATGGATGCCGTGTACCAACTCCCACCGGTACGGATCATCGGCTGCGAAGTGCCGACAGAGGGCACCAGATCCAGAGTCTGCGATGGCGAGGCGCCACCATCCAATGCCGCATTCACTGCTCGAGCATCCAGCACGGCACGCGTCAAGGCTGACGTCTGTCGTTGATCAAGCAGATACCAGCTGGCAAAGCCGTAGGTGCCGATGGCCACGCCCCCGGCCACGACCAAGGACACCAGCGCCAGAGCGATCGCGACTCGGGTGCGCAGCCCCAGTTTCATTGACGGCTCCGGCTCATTGATCGCTCCTGGCCCAACTCACTCCCTGGCGTCCATCCGGTATCCGAAGCCACGCACAGTGAGGAGGAGCTGGGGATTGGCGGCATCGGTCTCGATCTTTCCGCGCAGTCGGTAGATGAGACTGTCGACAATGCGCCCGTCCCCCATGCTGTCGTATCCCCAGACGTCGCGAAGGAGCTCATCGCGGCTCAGCACTCTTCCGCCAGCACTCATCAGCTCGGCGAGCACGTCGAACTCGATGCGCGAGAGGGTGAGCGGCTGTGATGCCAGCAGCGCCTGACCAGTTGCCGGGCGAAGCTCCAACGGGCCGCACTGGAGAATCGGAGCGGCAGCACTCCTGGGCTCCCCGCGTCGCAATTGCCGTCGGATCCGAGCCATGAGTTCCTTTGCCACGAAGGGCTTGGTGACGTAATCGTCTGCGCCAGCTTCCATGCCAGCCACGACGTCATGACTGTCGGTCTGGGCCGTGACGATGATGATGGGGACCTCGCTTCGTGCGCGCACGCTGCGCACGAGATCCAATCCGTTGATGCCTGGCAGTCGCAGGTCCACGAGGATGACGTCGGGTCGCCCGTCGACCAACTGCACCAGAGCATGCTCGGCGGTCGGGCACTCGATCACGAGATGGCCTTCATCCCTGAGGTGGGCATTGAGCACCATCCGGATTGCCGGGTCGTCCTCCACCACCATGATTGATCGAGCCATGTCGCCATTAAACCCCGCATTGTTCGTCGGACAACCAGATGAGCGCGGCAAGCCGTTTTGTGATCGATTTGCGACATTTGCCGTGGTGCATCGGCGAATCAATCTGTGACATGGCTGTCACTTCCTGCCCATCGTGCGGGAGCAGCGCGAATGTCACTGTTGGGTCCACAACAAGGAGTCCGAAGCGAACCGTCTGAGGAGGAGCCATGAGCCAAGTCAATGACATTGGCGTCAGCAGGGAGTTGATCGATTCTCGTGAGATCCACGAGTTGGCGATGAGTTCCCATACTTATCTCCAGCAGGCCATCTGGTGGGTTCGGCTGGGCAGGGCGCTGGACGTGCTCGCCGAAGAGATCCTGTGCTCCAACCTCGCAATGATCGGGCGGGAACTGGCCGCGCGCAATCCACATGTGCGCGACCAGGCCAAGGCCTTGGACGCAATGGGTCAAGAGGCCCTGGAGGCGATCGATGCGGCCCGCATGCACGTGCGGATGTTTGCCGGGGAGTGCGCACAGGCCGCGCATGTGCGTGACTCAGTGAAGTGGGTCTGCAAGCGAGTGCAGCTGATGAACTACCTGGTCGAGGACCTGACCTTGGCCCAAGGCCGCCAGGCCCGTCCTGCTCGGCAGACCAGCAGGCTCCGGCTGCTCCCTGCGGAATAGGTGCCGGCTTGCCGTGAGTGGCATGAGTAATCAGGGACAAATCTGAAATCCACTTTTAGATTTGTCCCTGATTACTCATGCGACGCGGAGGTTCTCGGATGCCAACGCGCTGAATCCGGACAAAGCGTCGTGTGGCGGCTTGGAGTGGTTCCAAGATCACAGGGATCCAGGCGCAGCGCGCCTCGTGAACTAGGTAGGCTCAGCCCGCTCGGCTGACATTCGCCGAATTCCGCACTGCCATCGCGTCGTATCGCAAAAGGAGTCCTGCGTGGACCTGTACGAGTACCAAGCTAAGCAGCTGTTTGAATCACACAGTGTTCCGACCACTCAAGGTGAAGTGGCCAGCACTCCTGATGCAGCGCATGAGATCGCTCGCAAGATCGGCACCCAGGTGGTCGTCAAGGCCCAGGTCAAGACCGGTGGTCGTGGCAAGGCTGGCGGCGTCAAGCTCGCCGAGAATCCCGATGATGCCTTCGAGAAGGCCAAGGCCATCTTGGGCATGGACATCAAGGGCCACACCGTCCATCGCATCCTCGTTGCCGAGGCCAGCGACATCGCCGAGGAGTATTACGTCTCCTTCCTCCTGGATCGCACCAACCGAACCTTCCTGGCCATGGCCAGCGTCGAGGGTGGTGTCGAGATCGAAGAGGTCGCGGTCAACAACCCTGACGCCCTGGCCATGATCCGCGTGGATGCCCTCGAGGGCTGCACCGAGGCCAAGGCGCGCGAGATCGTCGCCGCTGCGAAGTTCGACGACAAGATCGCCGACCAGGTCGTGGCGATCCTGCTCAAGCTCTGGGATGTCTTCGTCAAGGAAGATGCCACCCTCGTGGAGGTCAACCCCCTCGTGCTCACGCCAGGTGGCACTGTGCTCGCCCTCGACGGCAAGGTCACCCTTGACGACAACGCCAACTTCCGTCACGTCTCGCACGCTGATCTGGTGGACAAGGAAGCCACGGACCCGATCGAGCTGCGCGCGGCCGAGTTCGAGCTCAACTACGTCAAGCTCCAGGGCGAGGTCGGCATCATCGGCAACGGCGCTGGTCTTGTGATGAGCACCCTCGACGTCGTCGCCTACGCAGGTGAGGAGTTCGGCG
>DNXA01000149.1 GCA_003506065.1 Actinomycetota bacterium | reverse complement strand
CTCATCGAGACCTGGATCGAGTACAAGCGCAGCAAGGAGATCGAACCCATTCAGCTGCGCCCGCATCCCTATGAGTTCAACCTCTATTACGACATCTAGAAACAAGAGCGCTTAGCGCTTAGCGCTTAGACATGAATTGGGGTGGGCCTTCGGGTCCACCCCAATTCGTTTTCCTGTGGCAGTATGAAAATCAGACGAGCAAAGGGGTGGCATGGTCGCGCGCGCTAGCCACACAGGTGTCTGAGGATGCGCAAGGCAATCAAACGCGTGGCTCTGCTGCTCGCCGTCGTACTGCTTGCGCTACTGGTCTTCGTTGGGTGGTCTCTGCGCAGCGCTATGAACCAGAGCCCCGGTTCGCCAATTCAAGTCGTGGCTGCCACGTGGATGCGCGATCATCACATGGGTGCGCTGGTGGCGCGGATGGAGGACTTCTACTACCGATACATCAACACACCAGAGGTCGGGGGCAAGCCGAAGATCTCGGCCAGCTTTGACTCGGGGGAGAGCACACCGCCTCCCTCGCCCTCAGCCTCTCCCCTACCAAGCCAGCCGACTGCGTCACCGATACCAACTCCGACGCCTGCCACTGCCGAGCCCACAACTCCGCCTGACTTCAATCTCTCCCCAGACCCAGCGCCCACAAGCCAGACGGGTGCAGCCACCCATCTGAGTCCTCCCTCGAACCTGATTTCTCCGGCTTCCATTCCAGAACCCCTGGAAGGTGTTTGGCAAGCAGTGGGCAACAAGGTCGCCGGGCAGCACGCGGTGTATCTGACCCGCGTGCGCACCGACGATGTGCACACCAGTTACTACGCGACAGCGATGTGGCTGGACACCTCATTGCTGAACTCGATGTTCGTGCCCGGCTCTGAAGAGCCCAAGGGCGGACCCAATCCCCTCAACGGAGCATTGCCGCAGGAACTGTGGCCATTGGTGATGGCCAACACCAATGGTGCGTTCCGCCTTGAGGACACTCGCGCTGGCTACTGGTACGACGGTCAGCTCGTACAGCCACTGGAAAAGGGCCGTGCCTCGGCGGTCTTCTATCGCGATGGTCGTCTGTTCATTGGCAAGTGGGGACGCAATCTCTCCTTGACCTCAGACATGATTGCTGTGCGGCAGAACCTGGACCTGATCGTGGATCACGGACAGTCGAAGGTCAACGGACCTGAGTACAACGTCAATTGGGGAGCCACGACGGACAAGGAGAATCTCGCCTGGCGCGCTGGATTCGGGCAAAGAACCGACGGAAGCCTCGTCTATGTCATAGGCCAAGCCCTGTCCGCCCAAACCCTCGCCGACACCTTGGTGGCCGCCGGAGCGCAAAGGGCGATGGTGCTGGATATGAATGAGTATTGGTCCGCGGGATTCTTCTTCAATCACAAGAGGAATGGCGACCCGATCTGCCACAAGATCGACCCGGATATCTCTGGGGCGTGCGACCGATTCCTTCGGCCGTTTGCGCGCGATAGTTTTCAGTTTCTCGCGGCCTTTCCCCTGACCAAGCGTCATCCAGCGTCGTAGAAGACCCGTTCCATCACATTGCGTGCGCGGCGCGTGATGCGTTGATAGTCCTCGAGCACTCTGCCCGAATCCTCTGGCGTGTAGCCAAGGACATATGCAATGCCGCGCAGTTCACGCATATCCGTCGGGACAAGGTCTGAGGCGTGCGCACGCACCAGCATGACGGCATCACGAATGCGAGCGGCAAACTGCCAGGCAGTTCGCAAGGCATCAACATCCTCGCGGGCTATGAGATCGGCTTTGCACGCTGCTTCCAGCGCCTCCAAGGTGCGAGTGGTGCGAAGACCGGGAACCGAGTGGGCATGCTGCAACTGCAACAGCTGCGCCACCCATTCAACATCGCTCAAGCCACCGCGGCCGAGCTTTGTGTGCAGGTTGGGGTCAGCACCCCTGGGCAGTCGTTCGGCTTCCATGCGAGCTTTCAGCCTTCTGATCTCGCGCACCTGGTCCGGCTCAAGGCCACCTTCGGGAAATCGCAGGGGCGCGATGATCTCCTCGAAGCGAGCGCCAAGCTGCGCATCCCCAGCTACAAACTCGGCGCGCAACAACGCTTGCGATTCCCAACCGGCGGACCAGCGTGCGTAGTAGGCGGCGTACGAGTCAAGGGTTCGCACCAAGGGCCCCTGCCTGCCTTCAGGGCGCAGGTCCGCGTCAATCAGGAGTTGCGGGTCATTGCTCTGGGCCATCAACCGCTTGCGCAGGTCATTGGCGACCTGGAATGCCAGACGGCCAGCGGTTTCCGGATCAGCTCCCTCGTGCGGGTCGTAGACGAACATGACATCGACATCACTGCCAAGTCCAAGCTCATGCCCACCGAATCTGCCCATCGCGATCACCGCGAATGCAAATGGCAATGGCGCCTGGAACTCTGTTGCAGCGACGCTGAGCGAGACATCGAGAGCACCGACGAGCGTTGCTGCTGACACATCCGTCAACGCGCGCTCCACAGCATCGACATCATTCAGATGGAGCAACTGCCCAGCGGAAATCCGGAAGAGCTCGCGTCGTCGCAATGCTCGAATCGCCGCGACCGCACTATCGGGATCGTCGTACCGCCCAACAGCCGACTGCACTTCGGAGATCAGATTCTCACGTGAGCGAGGAGTGAGCTCGTGATCGTCGACGAGCATCGCGACGCTGTCTGGGGCGCGGAGCAGAAGATCAGTCGCGTATCGGCTGCTCGCCAGCAGCTGGGCCATCCGCTCGGCAGCTGCGGACTCGTCGCGCAGCAAACCGAGATACCAATGGGTGGATCCCAGCGCCTCGCTCACCCTTCGAAAACCCAGCAGACCACCATCGGGCTCTGGTGCATTGGCAAACCAGCCCAGGAGCACCGGCAGCAGGGTTCGCTGGATGGATGCTCGCCTGCTCACGCCGACGGTCAACGCCTCAATATGTCGCAACGCACCTGCGGGGTCCTGATAGCCCAGGACTCGCAGCCGTTCCTCTGCGGCCTGCGGGGTGAGCCGTGCCGAGCCGGCATCCAGTCGAGCCACAGCCAGCAGGAGCGGGCGG
>DNXA01000083.1 GCA_003506065.1 Actinomycetota bacterium | reverse complement strand
ACCGAGATACCAATGGGTGGATCCCAGCGCCTCGCTCACCCTTCGAAAACCCAGCAGACCACCATCGGGCTCTGGTGCATTGGCAAACCAGCCCAGGAGCACCGGCAGCAAGGTTCGCTGGATGGATGCTCGCCTGCTCACGCCTACGGTCAACGCCTCAATATGTCGCAGCGCACCTGCAGGGTCCTGATAGCCCAAGACTCGCAGCCGTTCTTCTGCTGCCTGTGGGGTGAGCCGTGCCGAGCCGGCATCCAGTCGAGCAACAGCCAGCAGGAGCGGGCGGTAGAACAGCTTCTCGTGCAGCCTGCGCACTTCGCGGGCATGGCGCTTCCAAACGGTGATGAGCTCCGTCACCGGATCGCTGCGAAATCCCATTGAGCGGCCAAGGCGTCGGAGCTCGATCTCAGTGTCGGGCATGGTGTGAGTGCGACGCAGCCTGAAGAGCTGAATGCGATGTTCAAGTGCCCGAAGGAAGGAGTAGGCCTCTCCGAGGGTGGAGGCATCCGTCCGGCCCACGTAGCCCCAGGTCGCCAAAGCCTCAAGCGCAACAAGAGTGGTCCTGCTGCGGATCAGAACATCGCTGCGGCCATGCACAAGCTGGAGCAACTGCACTGCGAACTCCACGTCGCGAAGCCCGCCTGGAGCCAGCTTGAGCTCACGGGCGCCGATGCGACTTGGAATGTTCTCCTCAACTCGGCGTCGCATCGCCTGCGCGTCCTCGACAAAGCCCTCTCGTTCAACAGCGCTCCAGACAAACGGGGCGATCGCCTCCACATACCGTTCGCCAAGCTGGGAATCCCCCGCGGCATGTCTGGCTTTCAGCAATGCCTGGAACTCCCAGGTCTTCGCCCAGCGCTCGTAGTAGCCCACGTGCGAGTCGATCGTGCGGACCAAGGCTCCCTGCCTGCCCTCGGGACGCAGATTCGGATCGACCTCCCAGATGCGTCCTTCGCGAGTCGTCTCGTTGCAGGCACGCATCAGCCCCGTGGCGAGCAGGGTGGCCGTACGCATGGCAGCTTCTTCATCACCATCCACTGATTCCGCCACGAAGATGACGTCAACGTCGCTGACGTAGTTGAGCTCTCTGCCACCGCACTTGCCCATGCCGATGACCGCGAATCGGCAGTCGGCAGAGTCGGTGGGCAGCCCGGAGCGCGCAATCGCCACTCCAGCTTCCAGCACTGCATCAGCCAGATCCGAAAGCCAGGTCGCCACCAACTTCATCGGAGCCAACTGTGAGAGATCACGACTGGCAACCCCCAGGAGTTCACGGCGATAGGCAATGCGCAGCGCATCAAGAGTTGCAGTTGAGTCACTGCTCGCTTTCGCGAGTTCACTCTGCTGATCTGCGTCAACAGCGGCCAGCAACCGAGCCCGAACCTCAATGGCGATCGGCGCCCGACTCAGCGCCTCACCATCGGCCAGCACCGCGACCTGCTCAGGGTGCTGCACAAGAAAATCACCCAGTGCTTCAGACATGCCCAGGACATCAAGGAGTCGCCCACGGAAATCCTGATCGTGCTGGAACAGCGACTTGGTCGGTGCATCACAGCGTTCGAAGAATCGCTCCAACATGACCAGAGCCAGATCAGGGTCGGCCACCCCGCTCAGACTCGACAGCAATTCAGTCTCGAGTTCGGGATCGTCCAGCACAAGCGCAACTGCAGGGCGCCGCAGGATCCTCTCGGCGCGCTCGACATCGACTACTCCGAGGCGGACCAGGCGGGTAGCTGGCGAACTGCGACGTCCACCTCCTGGGCTCTCACTCATGGCAACCATTCAACCGTGAGCGCTGCAGGCGCGAGGCAGGAGTTACAGACGCGGAAGGTACTGGTCGAGCTCCCATTGGCTGACCTGAGCGCGGTAGTTGTCCCATTCGGCCTTCTTGTTGCGCAGGAAGAAGTCGAACACGTGCTCACCAAGGGTCTCCGCTACCAGTTCTGAGCGTTCCATGACCTCCAGCGCCTGACCCAGGCTCGCCGGGAGCGCCTTCATGCCAAGGGATCGGCGCTCTGACTTGGTCAGGGCCCAGACATCCTCTTCTGCCCCTGCCGGAAGCTCATAGCCCTCTTCGATCCCCTTCAACCCAGCAGCCAGGATCACGGCGTAGGCAAGGTAGGGATTGGCGGCACTGTCAAGGGCCCGGTACTCGATTCGAGTGCTGTTGCCCTTCGAAGGCTTGTACATCGGCACGCGGATCAGGGCCGAACTGTTGTTGTGACCCCAGCACGCCCATGCCGGCGCCTCAGCGCCGCCCAGGAGTCGCTTGTAGGAGTTCACCCATTGGTTGGTGACAGCCGTGATCTCCGGTGCATGCTGCAGGAGGCCAGCAATGAACGAGCGCCCGATCTTGGAGAGCTGCAGGGGTGCACCGGCCTCGTAGAAGACATTGCGATCGCCCTCGAACAGCGACAGGTGAGTGTGCATGCCAGACCCCGGGTGCTGGGTGAATGGCTTGGGCATGAAGGTTGCGAACATGCCCTGCTCCAGCGCAACTTCCTGCATGACCAGGCGGAAGGTCATGAGGTTGTCTGAGGTGGTCAGCGCATCGGCGTAGCGAAGATCGATCTCCTGCTGGCCTGGACCACCCTCATGGTGGGAGAACTCAACTGAGAT
>DNXA01000184.1 GCA_003506065.1 Actinomycetota bacterium | reverse complement strand
ACTCCAATTCAGCCTTGGCAGGCTACGACGTTGAGCTTTGACGCAGTGCTCGTGGGGGGAATGCTGGCCGGGCTCTACCTTGATTCGTGGCTGACCTTGGATTTGTTCATCATCGCGCTGCTCATCAAGATGCTGGCCACCACCACTCGGCGCTTGCAGGCCGATCCTAATGCCCGCTTCCATGTGCTCATCGAGGCGTGGATGTCGGCTGCCGTAGGTCTGGTTGCGTACGTGATTGTCAGTCCGCTCGCTGCAACAGTGAGCTACAACAGATCGCCGTGGCCAATGGTGCTTGCCGGCCTCGCCGCGATGGCACTCGGCTTGGGCTTCAATGCAACCCAACGCTGGGTCAATGCAATTCGTCGACCTTGGGCCTTGCTCGTGGACGCCACCGACTCGCGTCGACTCATCGTGGCGCTTGCCAGTGCAGGCCTTGCCTGGATCGTGGCCTGGGCAGACACGACGATGCGTTCGCTCAACGAAGCACGTCCTGAATTGGAGGTTGAGCTCTCAGGCCTTGGAGTGTTCGTAGGCGGTTGGCTGCTTCTGTGGTGCGCGTCGATCTGGATGTGGCGTCGTGATGCCAAACGCACGTTGACCCTCTGGGGAGAACATCAGGCTCAGATCGTCGTGCGCCTGGCAGGTGGTTCATTGAGCAATGAGCTGGCTCGCCGCGCAGCCTTGCCCACTGTTGCGCGCATGGCGATCGCAATCTTCGGCGCTACTCATGCAATGTCTGTTGTCGACTACGGCGGAGGACGCATGAACACCTGCCTCGTGACGCGCGACCGATACGAGAGCGCACCGTTGCTTGATGCAACGGCGCTGCAGGCATTCCCCCACATGCACGTGAATTGCTACCCGAATCCCGGCGCTTTGAACATGACCGGCGTGACCATCGCCTCGTGGCTATGGCCTGGGTGGTTCATCACACGCTCCCCCGTGATACTCGCGCAGTTCTCCAACCTTGCAGCACTCACATTGGTGATGCCGATGTTGGGCGACTCTGAGAGCAGCGAGGAAAAGTCATTCGACAGTCTCTTCGACCCGATTCACCGATGGCCGACCCTGGCTGCATTCGAACAGGCGGTGCATCGAATGCAGGTTCGCGCAGACGCAAATCCTCACAGCGATTCACTCGTCATCGCCGTGTTGGCCATCGACGAGTTCGGCGCGCTCAACGGCGGCAGGTTCGAGCAGGCCGCCATCGCCCAGGTCGCTCGGCTGACGATGGGACATGAGGAGTTCGCCGGACATGACCTTTTCATCGCCTACGAGGCACCAGGACGAATCTGGGTCGCCATGGCAGGTGGACCGATTGTGAGAAACGGCATTGCTCTCCTTCGTGGGCTGCAACAGAAGATCAACGACCATGGCTCTGTTCCGGCGCATCGCCTCGATGTGGAAGTCCATGTGAGCATCTCGATGGGGTACGCAGCGCATCAGGTTGATGACTTCACCCTGCAGGGTCTGATGGGCACTGCCGAAACTCGTCTGGCCACGGACATGAGCAACCGCAACCCATTCATGGTCGACTCCTTTATCACATACGACATTCGACCCGAAGACATCATCGGCGAGACTGAGATGCCGTTCACGGCGGTCGATGTTCTGCAACAACTCACACAGGAGCAGGGCAGCGCCGAGTTCCCGATGGAGATTCGCCGGGTTGAGGATGCCTCAGTTGGAACTGTGCAGGCATTGATGATCGACGTCGGATGGAACCGGGTCATTGGCAATGTCCACCTCAGCCACCCTGATGATTTCGCGATGCTCATCAACCGCCAGCCTGAACTGGCCGCAGTTGGCACACAGATCGTGATCGGCCGCCTCGTTGAGGTCCTCGAACAGGTCGAACAGCATTGCAGCTCCAAACTGCCAATCGTGCTGCCTTTGCCATCGGTCCTGCTCGAGCCCGATGCCGGCCATCTCGCCCTGCCAAATCTGCTCAGTCCCCGACTGGACCGCAGCCAGAGCGCGCGAACAGTGGTGCTCATCAACAGCATCGCCCGCGGCAGCGGCCAAGCACTGCGCGTGCTTGCTGATCGCGGTCTCAACATCGCAGTCACAGCGGCTGCCGCCGCTGAAGCCGATCCCGAAGATCTCCTAGGCTGGTCTCGTTGGGCGATTTTGTTCCCGAGGGGAATGCTGCAGGGAACAGCGGGGATCGATGCGCTGACTATCCAGCAGACGGTCACAGCCATCGGATGTCATGGCACGCGACTGATTGGACAAGTCGACAGTTACGTGGATGCTCGCGCTCTCGTGCGGCAAGGCATCACCTGGATCGTCAATCCCGACGAGAAGAGCGATCAGGTGTCCGCGGCGCTTGGCGACACAACTGAGTGGATGCAAAGCCCGGGGGCCGCGACGTCGAGCACTAGCGGATTGGCATCAGGCTGACTTGTCGCGACGTTCCTCTTCACGAGGGATAAGCGTGGGATGCACGTTGTCTCGCACGACTTCATCATTGATGACGACTCGGCCGACATCGTCTCGGCTTGGCACGTCATACATGACGTTGAGGAGCACTTCTTCAAGAATTGATCGCAGACCGCGTGCGCCGGTACCTCGCAGCAAGGCCTGGTCGGCAATTTCCTGCAGAGCCCCTTCGGTGAACTCGAGTTCGACATTGTCGAGGTCAAAGAGGCGCTGGTACTGCTTGATGAGGGCATTGCGGGGCTCGGTGAGCACCGCCACCAAAGCATCGCGATCGAGCTTGTTCACAGCGGTGAAGACCGGCAGGCGGCCGATGAACTCCGGAATCATGCCGAACTTCAGGAGATCCTCGGGCATCACCTGACTGAAGATCTCAGCGGGATTTGTGTCAACTTCCGGACGCTCGCCATCGACGAGGTCGAAAGTGAAGCCCATGGCTTTCTTGCCAGTGCGCTGCTCGATGATGTGATCAAGACCTGCGAATGCGCCCCCAACGATGAACAGCACGTTGGTGGTGTCGATCTGAATGAACTCCTGATGCGGGTGCTTGCGGCCGCCTTGAGGAGGCACCGAGGCTGTCGTGCCCTCAAGGATCTTCAGCAGCGCCTGCTGCACACCTTCGCCGGAGACGTCGCGGGTGATGGANNCTCGTCGATGTAGATGATGCCCGTCTCGGCCTTCTTCACATCGAAGTCAGCTGCCTGAATGAGCTTGAGCAAGATGTTCTCGACATCTTCACCTACGTAGCCAGCCTCAGTCAGCGCTGTTGCATCGGCAATGGCAAACGGCACATTGAGCATGCGAGCCAGCGTCTGGGCCAGCAGAGTCTTTCCTGAGCCTGTGGGGCCAAGCAGCAGGATATTGGATTTCGCCAGTTCAATCGCGTCGTCCTTGGCACCCTCACCGCCAGCCTGCACGCGCTTGTAGTGGTTGTACACGGCAACTGCAAGCGCCTTCTTGGCAACCTCTTGGCCGATTACATACTGATCGAGGAACTCAAAAATCTCGCGGGGCTTGGGCAGTTCACCAAGGCCGAGTTCGAGGCTCTCGCTGAACTCTTCTTCGATGATCTCGTTGCACAGATCGATGCACTCATCGCAAATGTAGACACCAGGACCGGCGATCAGCTTCTTGACCTGCTTCTGGCTCTTCCCACAGAAAGAACACTTGAGCAGATCGCCGCTCTCGCC
>DNXA01000150.1 GCA_003506065.1 Actinomycetota bacterium | reverse complement strand
GAGGAGTGACCACCGGCCAACTGGCTCGAAGTGAGCGAACCGTCGCTGCCCACCGTTGCCGTGCTCCGAAGATCCGCAATGCCGAGTGACTGGCCCAGGCCGCGTCAGCGTCGACGAAGAAGCGGTGCACCGGGTGCGGATCGATGTTGTGATGGATCAGGACTTTGGGCAGGCGAGGAGCGATGTCACTGACATGCTCCAACCGCGATGGATCAGCTGCGAGCGTGAGCGTGAGTGGCTGGTCGCTACTGAGTTCAACCCAAGCAGCTAACCGGCCGGGTTCGTCGCATGTCCCTTCGACAATCCGTCCCTCTGGGGCCAAGCGTTGCTGCATGGTGCGCCAGTGTGCGGCAACCTCACCGACCGGGTATTGACGCAACACGTTGAAAGCACGGATCACGAGCGGATCGCGTGGAGTAGGGATCTCGAAGCCTCCACGTGCGAAGGAGATCCGTGCTGATGCAGCGGTTTGTGCCAGTGCCACTCGTGTCGGGTCGATCTCAAGGCCAATCACCTCGAGCTGTTCATGGAGTCCGCTCAGCTGTCGTGCCAGTTCGACCGTGGTGATGGGACTCTGGCCATATCCCAGATCGACCACAACCGGCGCGGGCGAGTGGCGCAGTAGCTGGTGATAGCGCCACGCCATCCACGCATCCACCCGTCGCAGTCGATTCGGGTTAGTGGTGCCGCGTGTGATGGTGCCGACCGGTCGTTTCACAACAAGCGTTTCACAACACTCGATGAACTTTGTGCTGTGCCGCTTGTGCGACCGGACGAACCACAAGCAGATCGATGTTGACGTGGCGAGGTAGCGAAAGACTCCACCGCACCGTCTCGGCCACATCCTCAGCGGTGAGTGGTTCGGCCACGCCTTCATAGACTTTGGCAGCCTTCGCCGCATCTCCGCTGAAGCGATTGACAGCGAACTCGTCGGTGTGCACCATGCCCGGTGCGATCTCGGTGACGCGGATTGGTTCACCGCACAGCTCCAGTCGCAGTGTTCCTGCGAGTGCCGCCACCGCATGTTTGGCGGCGGTGTAGCTTCCACCGTTCTCATAAACCACACGGCCTGCAGTCGAACCCATCAGCAGGATGTGCGCATCGGCTGCCTGACGAAGTGCGGGCAGTACTGCTTGAACTACTCGCACGGTTCCGAGCAGATTGACGTCGTAGGCGCGTTGCCAGGACTCGAGATCGGCGGCTTCGACGGGAGCGGCATCCCAAGCCCCGCCTGCATTGCTGACGAGAGCATGAAGCGGCTGATGGGTAAAGCGTTGGGCAAGTGCTGCGACGCTGGCCGCGTCGGTCACATCAAGTTCCACCGCCTCGATATCGGGCCCGAGCGCAGCGAGGCGGTCAAGACGGCGGGCGGCAGCGATGACTTGCCAGCCGTCGCCAGCGAGGAGGCGGGCGGTGGCGGCACCAATGCCGCTGCTGGCCCCGGTGACCAGGACAGTCTTCATGCGCCCATTGTCGCGCCGATTGGCTCATTCCCAGCCACTCCGCGAGACTGTTCGGATGCGTTCTGCGCCCATCCCACGGAGGGTGGCCACCCTGATGGTCCACACCTCCCCGTTGGAGCAGCCTGGAACCGGGGATGCCGGCGGCATGAATGTCTATGTCGTGGAGAGCGCCAAGCGGATGGCCGAGCAGNNCATCTTCACGCGCTCGACCTCCTCTGAACTTCCGCCAGTGGTCGATCTGGCCGATGGCGTCCGCGTTCATCACCTGATCGCCGGTCCTTACGAGGGCTTGCATAAAGAGGACCTGCCCGGTCAGTTGTGCGCTCTCGCGTCGTCATTGATGCATGTTGAGGCCCGCCACCCGCGTGGCCACTACGACATCATCCACTCCCATTACTGGCTCTCCGGTCACGTCGGGTGGTTGGCATCTGAACGTTGGGGCGTGCCGTTGGTGCACACCATGCACACGATGGCCAAGGTGAAGAACCTCGCACTCGCCGACGGCGACCTGCCCAAGCCGGAGACGCGTGCCATCGGCGAAGCCCAAGTGGTTGCCGCATCAGATGCCCTCATCGCGAACACTGAGACCGAGGCCGCACACCTGGTGGGCTTGTACGACGCTGACCCAAGTCGGGTCTTCGTGGTTGAACCGGGCGTGGACCTATCCACCTTCCGCGCAGTCGAAACCGGTCGGATCGCGGCCAGACGACATTTGGGTCTGGCCGATGACATCGTGTTGCTCACCTTTGTCGGGCGAGTACAACCCCACAAGGGTCCGGATGTGCGGATCCGTGCTGCTGCCGAATTGCTTCGCGAACAACCGTGGCTGCGCACCCAGTTGCGTGTGGCCATCGTCGGCGGTGCCAGTGGCAGTGCCAAAGAACCGCAACGTCTGGCCGAACTCGCCGATTGGCTCGGAGTCAGCCGCAATGTGCTCTTCGTGCCACCAGTCGACCGAGATGTGCTTCCCGAGTGGTACCGCGCCTCCGACCTTGTCTGCGTTCCCAGCCATAGCGAATCCTTCGGGCTGGTCGCGATCGAGTCGCAAGCCTGCGGCACTCCCGTGGTGGCTGCTGCGGTGGGCGGATTGCGTACCGCAGTGGCAGATGGCTTCTCCGGCGTGCTTGTCGATGGACACCAACCGCGAGATTGGGCGATCGTGCTGGGTAGGTTGATCAATGAGCCTCGCCGCCGTGAAGCGCTCAGCGTCGGCGCGGTTGCCCATGCTCAACGCTTCGGCTGGCAGCAGACCGCTACACGCACCTTGGATGTCTACAACCGGGCGCTTGCCGGTGGCCTCAACTCGATTGCCTTGGCCTGATCGAGCACGCTTTCGGCGTACCTTGTGCTTATGGATGCCGGTGAACTGATCCGCCACGCACTGACGCGTGCAGGGGTCACGTTTGAGGAGGCAACGCCGGGCACCTTCACGGTCTCACTACCAGGCGAGCACAAGTTGGTGACCACGTGCGCGATCGTGGTCGGCCAGCACGCAGTCACCTTCAACGCATTTGTGATCCGCTGCCCTGAAGAGAAGCAGGAAGCAATCCACCAATGGCTGCTCGAGCGCAACGCTCGTATGTATGGGGTGGCGTATGCACTTGATGGCCATGGAGATGTCTATCTCGTCGGCCGCCTTGCGCTTCACAGCGTGACTGAAGACGAGATTGACCGTTATCTCGGCGCAGTGCTCGAGTACTCCGACTCAGCTTTCCCCCTGTTGCTGGAATGGGGGTTCGCGAACGCGATCCGACGCGAATGGGCTTGGCGGGTGTCACGCGGTGAACCACTCACCAACCTGCTCGCTTTCTCGCATCTGATCGATCCACCGAAGTGAGCTGCTGTGGCAGGCTTTGCCGGTGACTTCGACATTGATCCTGCTGCGCCACGGCGAGAGCGAATGGAATGCCCTCAATCTCTTCACCGGCTGGGTGGATGTGGCGCTTTCCGAGCGTGGCAGTGACGAAGCGGTGCGCGGAGGGCGATTGCTCAAGGAGCGCGGACTACTTCCCGATCTGGTGCATACCTCCTTGCTGCGTCGCGCCATCACCACCGCACATCTTGCACTCGATGAAGCAGAGCGTCATTGGATACCCGTGCGTCGCACTTGGAGACTCAATGAGCGTCACTATGGGGCGTTGCAGGGCAAGGACAAGAAGGCGACTCTGGCCGCGTTCGGTGAGGAGCAGTTCATGCTGTGGCGGCGCTCCTTCGACGTACCACCTCCACCGATCGATGATCAGGATGAGTTCAGTCAGTTCGGTGACCCACGCTATGCAGATCTAGGTTCTGACTTTCCGCGCACCGAATGTCTTGCCGATGTCGTGCAGCGCCTGCTCCCGTACTGGGAAGAGTCGATCGTTCCGGATCTGGCTGCGGGCAAGGTGACCTTGGTGGTGGCGCACGGCAACTCATTGCGTGCTCTGGTCAAACACCTGGATGGCATCTCCGACGCAGAGATCGCCGGCCTGAACATCCCGACTGGAATTCCGCTGCTCTATCTATTGGATGAGATGCACCGTCCGCTCACTCCGGGCGGGGAGTACCTCGATCCGGACGCCGCCGCACAAGCGATTTCGGCGGTCGCTAATCAAGGACGCAAGTAGCGCCTACTCCTTGCTCGCGTACTCGCCAGTGACCAAGTAGTAAACCCGACGAGCCACAGAGACCGCGTGGTCGGCAAATCGCTCGTAGTAGCGACCAATCAAAGTGGTGTCGATCGCGGTTTCGATCGGCAGCGTGTTCTTCTCATCAAGGAGAATGCGGAAGAGCTGCTTGTGCAGTCGATCGACTTCATCGTCGTCTCGTTCAAGCTCAAGAGCCTGTTCGATATCCATCGTCTGCAGGATGTAGGCGGTCTTGGTGCAGATGCGTGCTGACGCCGCACCGAGGTCCGAGACCACGGCGATCAGTTCTGAGGAAAGAGCCCGCTCCGGATAACGCATGCGTGCGATCCGAGCGACGTGGTGAGCGAAGTCCCCCATCCGCTCGAGATCTGCGGAGATACGCAGCGAGGCAACCAAGGTGCGCAGATCCACCGCAACTGGCTGTTGCCGAGCCATGATGTCGATCACCTTGGCATCGAGAGCGTGCTGGTATTGATCGATCGCCTCGTCAGCAGCAATTACATCTTCGGCAAGGGAGACATTGGCTTCCACCAGAGCGATGGTGGCCTTGGCCATCGC
>DNXA01000030.1 GCA_003506065.1 Actinomycetota bacterium | reverse complement strand
GCAGGGAAGCCTCCTGGCCATCACCGGCGCCTGTGGCGGGGCAGGTGCTTCGAGTCTTGCCGTTGGTGTCGCGGCGGCGGAGCAACGCCGAGGCAAGCGAGTGCTGTTGATCGACGGGGATTTCGCGGGCGGAGGAATTGACCTGTTACTCGGGGCCGAGATACAGACCGGTACTCGATGGTCAGAGCTCACCAGGCTGTCTGGCCGACTGAATGCTGAGAATCTGCTGCCGCACCTGCCGATCGCCTCGGGCATTCATCTGGTGTCGGCTTCTCGGAGCACGGCGCTTGAGCCGACCACGCAAGCCTGGGAGTCGATCCTGCATTTCGGCCAAAAGAATTTTGATCTCGTTGTTGTGGACCTTCAGCGCCATCAGGCGCAGAGTGCCGATCAGTGGTGGCCGCAGGAACTTCAATCGGCGTTGTGGTGTGTGGTGCCCACTCGCATTCGTCCGATCGCGGCCGCCGCCGTCTGCCTTGAGCTCTTGGCAAAGTCGTGGGCCAGGGTTCACTTCATCGCACGTCAGACAGAGCGAGGCATTGCGGCCAGTGATCTTGGAAGAGCACTCGGCCAAGCGGTGCTCGGCACCGTGCCGAACGACAATGGCGTTGCTGCCGCCGGCGAGTTGGGTGCCCTCAGCAGTGGGGCGTTCGCAAAGGTGTGCACGCAATTGGCATCTGAGTTGTCACGCTCATGAGAATGGCCGATCGCGTCCGATCACGACTCGTGGTCAACCACGCGCAGGCATCTCCGGCTGAGGTCGCGGCGGCATTGCTTGACGAGGGAGTCGTGCTGGGTGAGGGCGCGCTGATGTCGCTCATTGCTGAATTGCGTCGAGAATTCCTTGGTCTTGGTCCGCTGGAGGCGCTCATTCATCAGCCCGACGTGACCGACGTGCTGGTCAACGGCGCGACCGAGGTCTGGATCGATCGTGGGCGCGGCATGGAGCGCGCGACCGTCGCATTTGCTGACGAGCACGAGGTACGCGCCCTTGCTCAACGACTTGCTGGCACGGTTGGTCGTCGCCTCGATGAGGCAAGTCCCTTTGTTGATGCGCGCTTGGAGTCCGGCATTCGCCTGCATGCAGTGCTTGCGCCAATTGCACTCGACGGCACGCTGATCTCTTTGCGTATTCCGCGTGCGCGCGCCTTCACTCTGGGTGATCTCGTGGACTGCGGGAGCATCGATGCGGTTGGCGCGCGCTGGTTGCGCGCACTCATCCAAGCGCGAGTGTCCTTTCTCATCAGCGGGGGAACAGGGTCTGGCAAGACAACAATCCTTGGCGCACTGCTCGGGCTGATGCCCACCGACCAACGCCTGGTGATCGTCGAGGATTCTGCTGAGCTTCAACCTGATCATCCGCAGGCCATCAGACTCCAAGCGCGCCCGGCGAACCTTGAAGGAGCTGGCGCGATCACCCTGCAGAATCTTGTTCGCCAAACCCTGCGCATGCGCCCTGACCGCATCGTGGTCGGGGAAGTGCGTGGGGCAGAGGTGATCGACTTGCTCTCCGCACTCAATACCGGTCACGAGGGCGGATGCGGCACGATCCACGCCAACTCCGCAGCCGATGTCCCGGCACGCATCGAGGCCTTGGGCTTGCAGGCGGGGCTTGGCCGCGAGGCGATCCACGCCCTGCTCGCAGCAGGCGTAGCTGTTGCGATTCACCTCGAGCGAGATTCCTCTGGTCTGCGAGTTGTGCAAGGCATCCATGTGTTCGCACTGGACGGGCACTCGCGGGTGGTCGCACGCCCGGCGCTGGTTCGTGTCGGCCAGCAACTCGTTGCGCAAGAGGCGTTCGAGCAACTCTCGACTCTGCTCGGCTCGAACGCTCCTCCTGATCGAATCGAAGTGCCGTGTTCAACCTGACCATTGCCATCTTGATTGCATTCGTCGTGCTGCTCGCCTGGCCAGCAGAGGGCATCCACCGACTCCAGCAGCTCAAGCTTCCAAGAGATGTCGGATCAACAGCACCGCTGGTGCGCTCATTGCGCTCACGCTTTTCTCGTGCACGCCTGAGAGCAGAGCAGAGCAATCGCGTGATTGACGCGCTGGCGAGTCTGGAAGCCGAGCTGCAATCAGGGTTGACGCCTGCCGTGGCGTTGGCGCGTTCCGCTGGTGTGCCACCGGCGTGGCCGACAGCATTGGCGGCTCTGCGCATCGGTGGGGATGTTGCGGTTGCGTTGCAAGCCGACGCCAGGGATCAGCCAGTGTTGGGCCAACTGGCTGCCTGCTGGGANNGAGTTGGAAGCAGCCCTGAATGCCGAGCTTGCATCCCCTCGCGCCACTGCGCGAGTGCTCTCCATGCTCCCCGTGCTCGGCATTCTGCTCGGCATCAGCTTGGGCGCTGATCCCCTCGGTTGGCTGCTGGGCAGCCCTGCTGGACTGGCGTGCGCTGCCATGGGTGTCCTGCTCACCACCGCTGGCACCTTGTGGGCTCGACAGATCGTGCGCGCCGTGGAGCGCCAACTGTGACGCTGCTGGCTGCCTTGCTCGTCAGCGCAGCATGTTGGCTTGCGATACCGAAGCCGAAGCATGTGCGGTTGCGAGCTGTCCTTCCCGGTGTCGAAAAGGCCACTGCGCGGCAGCTGCCGCTTGCAGACCTCGCAGCCATCAGCCTTGGTCTCGGTATCGCGGTGCTGCTCGCCTCGTTCTGGGGGATGCTGCTCGGGCTGCTGGCTGCTGCCATCACACGCAGGCTCACGAGTCGGCTGGAGTCGCGTGAAGCGAGGGATCG
>DNXA01000011.1 GCA_003506065.1 Actinomycetota bacterium | reverse complement strand
AGTTGCCGATGGCGCTGATTGCCTTGGCATGGCTGGAGGAGATGGTTCGCAGGCCCTTGTCGCAGCTGTTGCTGTGGAAGCTGGTCTGCCATTCGTCTGTATTCCTGCGGGAACGCGAAACCACTTCGCACGCGACCTTGGCCTGGACTGCACTGACCCTGGGTCTGTGCTTGAGGCGTTCGTGAAGGGGCGCAGGCGTCGGGTGGACTACGGGACAGTCGGCGATCGACTGTTCGTCAACAACGTCTCCCTTGGCGCCTACGCCTCGATTGCCCAGGCACCGGAGTATCGGGAGTCCAAGTTGGGCACCACTCTTGCCCGGCTGCCGGAGATCATCGGGCCAGAGGCTGATCCTGTCGAGTTGTCGTTCACCACTCCCGATGGAGTAGAGGTTGACGATGCGACCGTGCTGCTCGTGTCGAACAACTCCTACTCACTGGGACTCAGCGCAGACGCTGCAAGCCGCGAGTCGATCGCAGATGGGCAGCTCGGAGTTTTGGCAGTGCGCGCGGAATCGGGAGCAGCGGCTCTCGCTGCTGTAGCCCAGGCCGGACTGGGAATTGCAAACAACGGCGGCACTCTTCTGGCTTTTGACGTGAAGAGTTTCGAGGTCCGGTCAGCGAAGCCAAGGGTCGATCCCGCCATCGATGGTGAGGCCCTGAGCCTGGATTCACCCTTGCGATTCGACATCCATCCGCGTGGACTCACGCTGCTCTTGCCGCGCGCAACTCGTCATCAGCGGCGGAGTATCAGCCTGCGACGACTCATTGCTGTGGCACTGTCGAAGAGCTAGCAGCCATGCGCGTTCACCCGACTGCACCCGGCTGCTACGGTCGCGATTCATGACCGTCAGCGCCTTGTTCAGCCGAGATAACGACTGGTTCCATCCCACGCCGTTCACCACCGGACCGTGGCGACCAGATGCAATGCATGGCGGACCTCCTTCCGCGCTGATGGCCCTTGCCATCCACGAGGCACTCCAACCAGAAGAGCAGGTTGCTCGTGTCGGAGTGGATCTGGAGAAACCCGTTCCCTTGGAGCCGATGCAGCTGCATTGTGCGCGGCGCCAGGTGTCCCGCAGGGTGGCTCACCTGACGGTTGAACTGCGGACCTCGACGCACATCGTGGCCTCTGCCCGAGCGCTCCTTCTTCGCGGGCAGGGTCCGGTTCCATTGATTGACATGGTTCAGCAGGTTGCGCCCGCGCTGCCCGCGGCCGTGCTTGATTCTTCGGACCCAGATCAATGGGCAACTCAACCGCACATCTTCCATAGAGATGCAGTCGAGGCACGATTCACCACCGGCGATTGGGGGATCCCTGGACCGGGAACTGCGTGGATGCGATTGACGGTGCCTCTGATAGCGGGGGAGCCGACGCCGGATCTTTGCCAGTTGATGGCTGTCGCCGATTTTGGCTCGGCCCTATCCCAAGCGGTGGAACCTGGATCGGGAGTCGCATTGATCAATGTGGACGTCAACGTGACATTGGCGGGCGCCCCCGCTGGACCCTGGTTCTGCATTGCAACGCAGGGCAGCGTGAGCCAAGCAGGCATCGGCCTTGCCACAACCCAGCTCTTCGATAGCAACGGTCCGCTTGGCGTGATCACGCAGAGCCAGATCGTCTACGCCGCTCCGCGCGGCTGATTGCTCCTGAAGCATCGCAAACTTCAGACCAGCGCGCGCGCTGTTGCGTCGTGCGGCAGTCCAGCGCCTGTCAAGCAGAATCCGAAGTGGCGCACCGTTCCCCCAGCAGGGATGGAGCCGCCCCATGAGGGAGCCGTTACCTGAGCACGGCCTTCAGTGACGGCCAGTTCGCCGCTCCACGATTGGCTGATGCGTGTGCCAGAGGCCAGGGTGAAGTTGGCCGACCAATTGGCTACCGACGCGCTGGAGGCATTGGTCACCGCGAGAGTCAGGCAGGAGCCGGTCTCCCATGTCGAGTCTGTGATCAGCGTTGCGCTCAGAGCACTGGTTGAGGGTGGGATCGCCGGTGTGGCTGAAGGACTTGGCGACACTGTCGGCGTGGCCGTTGCTGAAGGCGTTGGCGTTGGCGTCAACGTTGGAGTAGGCGTCGCAGTGGCACTTGTCGTTGGCGACGCTGACGGCAGGCCGTTCACCGTCAATGCAGCAGGAACGCGCGAACCGCTAATGCACACTCCGGTGTCGCTGTAGGTAGAGCCGGCCTCAGCTTTGGCCCAGTTCGGGGTGGTGATCTTCACTTGGTCGCCGGTGCGCGATGCGCTTCCGTTCCAGATGCTGGTCACCGCCCCGCCAGGCAGATCAAAACTCAGCTCAGCAACGGCCTTGGCAGTTGCGCTCTGATTCGTGACCGACAGACGCAAGCAGGCGCCAGTTGGCCACTGCGAGTCCACCAGAATCCTGCCCGTAAGCCCGTTGCTTGAAGTTGCCGATGGGCTCGCCTTGGGCGTCGGGGTTGAAGTCGGACTTGCGGTCGGAATGCTGGTGCGCCCACTCATCAGCGCTGTGAGCAGGGCGACCTTGTCGGTGTGCACAGTTCTCCAGTCGTCCTTCAGTACACCGCCGGTGTCACCTGAATTCGGGTTCCACGACCAGAAGGTCCAACTGGTGCCGCTCGCGGCCAGATAGTCAGTGAATTGCGTGATCCATCTGCCTTCGACCGTGTCGGTCGTCACGCTCTTGGCGCCGAACTCACCGACAAGCACTGGAGCAATGCCTGTTGCATTGATGTAGCCGAATCCCTTGTGCCAGCGGTCAGCAAGAATCGAGGCCATATCCGGCGAGGAGAACCATGGTTGCGCGAAGACGCCCGGACCGTATTCGTGCGGTGAGTACACCACTTGCCCCGGGACTCCTAGGCGTACCGGGTTGGTGCGCACACCTTCGAGGTTGCCGCCCCACCAGTTGCGGTCCAGGCTGCCTGAAGCGACAGGGGCTTCGATGCCTTCGACCAGGATCAGTGCGTCAGCATCCTTTGCCAGTACAGCGCGACCCGCTCGTTCTGCCGCTAAGCGCCAGTCCGATGGGCCACCGGTGCCCCATGTTGCCCGACCGTGCGGTTCGTTCTTCAAGTCATATCCGACGACGTTGTTGACCTTGCCGTAGCGGTTCGCCAGCAACTGCCAGGTGTCGATCCAGTCTGCTTCGGTGTAGCCATCCTGTCCGTACCAAAGGTCGTAGCTGAAGCCATCGTCTGCTTGCGAGTGATTGTCAAGAATCACCATCAGTCCCCGACGTCCGGCTTCAGCGATGATTTCATCGAGCACCTGGAGTGGGGTCTTGCCCTGCAGTGCAGCATTGCGGCCGCCACCGAAGTCGATGCTGCTTGTCGAAGTGGACCGAAGGGCCTGCAGCGAGAACGGAATGCGCACCACGTTGAATCCCAGACTCGAGATCTGCTGCAGCATGTCTTTGTAGTCGCGTGACCAGAGGCCGTGCGGGGCATGAGTCGCCGTTTCCATGCCGAACCAGTTCACGCCTTGGAGCACGACGGTGTCTCCATCAGCATCGATGATCTTGCCACCCGACGTGGCCAGCGGAAGAGTGATCTCGGCGTGGCTTGATACAGCCGCCGATAGTGAAGACCCCGTCGATGCGCTCGCCTGCATCGGCAGCGCAATGCCCACGATCAATGCCGGTATCGCAATGGCGGTGGTGAGCAGTGCAAGTCGATTGCGACTCTTCGTTTTCATATCGATTCCCCCCAGTTCGCAGTTTCGACGCCACTTCGGCGGCTCTGGTTCCCATCGATTTCAGAGCAAACGGGACACCGACGAATATGAGGAGGATTTCCCTCTTTTTCAAGCCGTGAGTGATGCCATATCGTGAGCGCGTCTGAACGCTGCAGTGCGGCCCTGCTTGAAGACACTCAAGAAATACTCAATTTCCGAGTGGGGAGAGCATGAATATTGACGACATGGTCATGGTCAGCATTGATGACCACGCGATCGAATCACCTGACACCTTCAAGTATTTTCCGGAGCATTTGAAGGATCAAGCACCCAAGTTGACCAAGCACCCTGACAATCCTGAAGTCGATGCGTGGGTATTCCAAGGCTCCGCCGTTGGTACGGCAGGCCTCGCGGCAGTCGTGGGACTGCCGAAGAACGAATGGGCGATGGACCCAACGACCTTGGCGGAGATGCGACCCGGTGCATATGACTGGGACGCGCGTGTTCGCGACATGAACGCCAATGGACTGTTGACGCAGATGGAGTTCCCGACTTTCGCTGGCTTCGCCGCAAGCCACTTGGCCAAACTTCCTGATCGCAATCTGGTGAACCTTGCGATCAAGGCCTACAACGACTACTACGTCGGTGACATCTGCAATGCCTATCCGGGGCGCTTCATTCCGATGGGTGTTGTGCCGACCTTCGACATTGACGAAGCAGCCAAGGAGGTACTCCGTCTGAGCAAGATGGGATGTCGGTCCATCACCTTGCCTGAAACTCCGTACGGCGTGGGGCTTCCTGACTACGCCTCCGGCTATTGGGATCCAATGCTCAAGGTGATGGTGGACACGAACATGGTCGCCAGCTTCCATATTGGTGGTGGCTTTGGATTGCTGAAGCGTCCAGAGTCTGCTCGAATCGACGACATGATCGTGCTGACATCGACGGTGTCGATGATCTCCGTCACCGACATCATCCTTGGCGGGGTGATCAAGAAGTTCCCCGACCTGAAGATCGCAATGAGCGAGGGTGGCGTGGGTTGGGTGTCATTCCTGATGGATCGACTTGAGCGACACATGGAGAACCAACTCTGGACAGGACTGGATTGCCTGCCAGCGGGCATGGGACCGACCGATGTCTGGAAGAAGAACTTCATGGCCTGCTACATCACAGAGCCAAGTGGACTGGATTCCCGCCATCGCATTGGCGTCGAGACCATCGCCTGGGAGTGTGACTACCCGCACTCAGACTCAACCTGGCCGTACTCCCCGGAGAAGCTGATGGGTGAGTTCATCGATGCGAACTGCACTGATGAAGAGATCGACATGATTACGCATCAGAACGTGGCGCGATTCTTCGATTGGGATCCCTTCAAGCACACTACTAAGGAGAACGCGACCGTTGGTGCTCTGCGAGCGCTGGCGCGAGATGTGGATGTCACGCCGACGACAAAGGCGGAGTTCAAGCGCCGGTACGACGCTCGCTACGCCGTCGCATAGTTGACGACAGTGAAGGCCTCGGACATCGCTCTTGATGCCGAGGCCTTCGCCCTGTCTGTCGGGCTTGTGCGCTCCCCCTACGATCGCAAGGTGCGCGGTGACGCAGTGCTCTTGGAGAACGCAGAGTGGAAGGCATCAAATGGACGAGCAGCCGAGTTCTGCCCTGCGTGCAGAGGTCCCGAACTTCCGCGACTTGGGCGGAGTGCAGGCTGGCCAGGGCCGTGAGTTTCGCCGTGGAGTGGTCTTCCGAACTCAGGCGCTGACGGGACTCTCTGCCCAGGCACAAGCAGAGTTGCTCTCGTTGGGCCTGACCCGCGTGGTTGATCTGCGCATGGAGAAGGAGCGAACGGAGCTTCCGGTGACCGTGCCTGCGCAGATCCAAGTGATCGTGGCTGATGTCATCGGCAGTGCGGGTTCAACTGGAGCCGCGACTGCCGGCGCTGCAGCGACAGGCAAAGATGATCAGCAGATTGCTGCAGTTCCACCTGGCGGAATAGACATGATGCTTGAGACGTACCGCAACTTCATTCGCCTGCCTGCTGCTCAATCTGCGTACGCAACATTCGCACGATCAGTCTTAGAGCCCGATGGTGCTCTGGCGGTCTACTGCGCTGCGGGCAAGGATCGCACCGGTTGGGCGGCCGCTTTCCTGCAGCATTTCGCGGGGGTCGATGAAGCCACTGCTATCGATGAGTATGCAAAGAGCAATGAGTACTTGGTCAGTCGCTATCGGCCTCGCATTGAGAGTGTTCGCTCTTCGGGCGGAGACGTTGATGCATTCAGAGCATTGGTGAATGCCAACCCTGACTACCTCGCTGAAGCCTTTGCCTTCATGCGCATGCGCTACGGAAACATCGAGGGCTACATGACCAATGGATTGGGCTTCTCGCAGCAGGAACTTGCCATGCTGGAAAGCCGGATAGTCGTCACCATTTGAAGCATGTCATGGTGACGTCCCCGGTGGTGGTGGG
>DNXA01000096.1:2885-4447 GCA_003506065.1 Actinomycetota bacterium | reverse complement strand
GACGCTATTGGGCCCAGCGGATTGCCCTTCACCTCTGAAGGGACCTGGAGGAAGACCGTGACCCTTGCCAGATGTGACGAAGCAAGAGTCGTCCGGTTGGTGAACGTGAATGTACCGGCCGCTGTTACCGGAGGCAGCACCTTTGCTGCCCGCCTCACGGTCAGGCATTTCACCGCGGACTTCTTGCCTGTCCGCGTTGAGGTCTTCACGTAGCAAGGCACGAGTTGCTTGCCGACCAGCCCTGGGGCAGTGCCGGTTGCCACGAACACATTCTTTGACCTGTACGGAGCAGTTGACGTGCTGGTGATGGTGATGCCCCCGGAAACCGACCCTGTGGGAACCCCCGCTATTCCACCTGTGCCAGCCACGCCGGCCTGAGTGCACAGACTCTTGTCCGCGCCGCAGGTGATGATGACTGGACCCATGCCGAGGGCAAGGGTGCCTATTGGTGAGACCGCAGTCCCGTCCCATTTCACAGCGGCCAGGTTTGGACTGCCATTCCATGCAGCAGGGGCTCCGGACTTCGACATGGCGATGATGAATGGCTCAGAGCTGATGAAGAAGCAGCGCACCACATCGCCAGCGACATCGCAGCCGTTCAACGAGGCGCCCGTGGTCCAATTGCGCACGCGGTTGTAGGCGTCGATGGTCTGGGTGGTGCCGGTGTGCATCTGCACGCCGATCAGTCCATAAGGCCCAGCTGTCCAGAGGTACCAGAAGGTTGCCGAGATCCCTTGACGAATTGAGTCGACAAAGGTGCGCGCGACATACGTCGCGCCTGTTGCACCGTCGAAGTCCTGATCCGGAATTGCGCCTGGTCCGGCGAGTCCGTAGTTGATCTCGGTATCCCACACGGCTTTGTTCAGCGCTGCCGGGTCGGCACCGGTGGCAGAGGAGAGCACCTCACGCCAGGCATCGATCGCATCAAAGCGATTCACTGGAGTGGCGTTGGCTGCCGGATAGGTATGGATCGTCCAGCCATCGATGGGGTAGCCCCTGGACTTCAATGCTGTGGCGTAGGGACCGAAGAAGTTCTTGACAGAGTTGATCAGGCGCGTGGTGGTCGATGCGGCAAACACCGTCGTTCCCGGGCTTGCGGCCTTGATCGCGGAGTTGGCTCGCTGAGTGAGATCTGCCATCTGGTCAGGTGTGCCGGTCCAGAAGGTCTTGAGGTTCGCCTCGTTCCAGGTCTCCACCGCTGCGATTCGGCCGCCATAGCGCTGCATCAGCGCTGAGATGAAGGTGCCGTACGCCGCAGGATCAGCTGGAGCCGAAGCCGAGCCGGCACCCCAGCGAGGGTCACCGTCGGCGGGGTTGGCCGCTGCCCACACTGGAGTCAGGCCGCCCACGTACAGGACCTTGGCGCCGGCGGCCTGCGTTTGCGCAACCCGCTGATCCAGGACTGTCCAGTTGTAGACGCCAGGCGCAGTGTTCACATCACGCCAGGCAACACCCATGTCCCACAGTCGGATGTAGCCAGCTCGCACGCCCGGAGATGTGGTGACTTCTGGGGCCAATCCGAGACTGAACTGGTCAGGGCTGACATTGGTCGCGGCATTCGC
>DNXA01000096.1:0-2853 GCA_003506065.1 Actinomycetota bacterium | reverse complement strand
TCAGTGAGCAGACGGATCGCTGCGAGTTTGTCGAGCGGATGATTGCCATTGCCGCACTTGGGTGATTGCACGCAGGAGGGGCAGCCACCATGGCATCGACATTCGCGGATCAGGTCTCGCGTGGCGGTGAGCCAGGTGCGCGCAATGTCGAAGCCATGCTGCGCAAAGCCCGCGCCGCCCGGATACCCGTCGTATACGAACACCGTTGTCTGCCCCGTGTCGATGTGCAGCGCTGTTGATACACCGCCGATATCCCAGCGATCACATGTGGCGAAGAGGGGAAGCAACGCAATGGATGCGTGTTCGGCCGCGTGCACAGCACCAGGAATCTCCGTGACGTCAACTGAGGCGGCCGCGCACTGATCATCAGTGACTGTCCACCACACCGCAGTCGTGATGAGTTCGCGTTCAGGCAGATCAAGACCCTGTTCGCCGAGGTTCTCGCCAGTGAGCACCCGACGTTTCTGGAAGCTCAGCACTTGGCTGGTGACTTGCACCTGCCCGACATTGATCGTCGCTGTGCCCCAATCGCGCGACTGTGCCGTGTGCAGGATGCGAATCTGGCTCACTTCGTGCGCAATCGTCGTGTAGTCGACTTGCTCTTCTATGACGGTCGCCACTGATTCGACGAGATCCAAGGAGGTGACCAGAGACGTCACTCCTTGATGGGCATATACGGCCCCTGGATGAACAGTGCTGTGCGAGGAGGCCTGATCGATCGTGCCGAGCAGGCGACCGGTGCCTTCTTCAATTATCCGAATGGGTGCTCCGCCAGTGCTGCGCAGATCTGCGAGATCACTTGCCCGTTCTCTTCGAGTCCAGAACCAGCCGGTTGCTCGTTTGCGCAGGAAGCCCTGGTCGGCCAGCTCATCTAGCAGTGGCAGGGAGTTCGCACCGAACCAACGCACTGCATCGACATCGGTCAGCGGAAGTTCAGAGGCGGCAGCGCACAGATGAGGACCAAGAATCACTGGATTCGTCGGATCGAACACCGAGGCTTCAACTGGTGCATCCAGAACCGAGGATGGATGCTCCACGACAAAGGAATCCAGCGGATCCTCGCGCGCTATGAAGATTGCCAGGGCGGGCGCATCGCCACGTCCGGCGCGTCCGAACTGCTGCCAGAGCGAGGCGCGCGTGCCAGGCCAGCCGGCGACGACGACAGCATCGAGTCCACTGATGTCGATGCCGAGCTCGAGGGCATTGGTAGTTGCCAACGCGCGGATGCGTCCATCGCGCAATGACGCCTCCAGNNCAGATCGCGAGTCAGCGCAGCGACTCCTTCAGCTGCACGCCTGCTGCGCACGAAGGCCAGGGTCTGGCGTCCATCGGCGACCAGATCGGCCAGCAGATGGGCAGCCTCGGAGCTTGCCGTGCGGTGTGCCGTCTCTGGAGTCTGCAGATCCAGCGGCTGCCAGAGCGCGATCGTGCGCTCTGGGGATGGCGAGAAGTCGTGGGTGACCTCGCGAACCGAGTCCCCGATCAGCCTCGCCAAAGCAATCGAGGGCTCAGCGACAGTTGCCGACGCTGCGATCACCACTGGCTCAGCTCCCAGGTGAGCACAGATGCGACGAAGCCTGCGAATGACTGCAGCGACATGTGCCCCGAAGACCCCTCGGTATACGTGCGCTTCATCAATGACGATGTACTCCAGGCGCTTGAGGAATGCCGCCCAGCGCTCGTGGCCGCCAAGCATTGAATGGTGCAGCAGATCTGGATTGGTCAGGATGAGATTGGCGTGGTTCTGTGCCCAGAGCCGCTCTTCACGCGAGTTGTCGCCGTCGACTGTGGCTGCGCGCAGCCACGGCAGTTCCCGCTCGGCGAAGGCGCGCAGTTGGTCGTGCGCCAAGGCCTTGGTCGGCGCAATGTAGAGGGCCGTGGCGCCACGACCATTCGCAGCCGATAGCCCCTTATGGATCCCAGTGAGGATGGGCATTGAATAGGCGAGGGATTTGCCCGATGCCGTGCCGGTGGACAGCACCACGTGATCGCCTCCGTGGGCAATCTCGGCAGCCTCAACCTGATGCCGCCAGGGCTGAGAGATTGCGGGGTAGGCAGCTCGAATGCTGTCCGGCACCCAGGTCGGCCAGTCGGCGAGGACGGCCTCCCGCGCCTGTCGCACCTCAACATGGCGCAGGCGGTCCTCACGGCCCTGCGCAAGTCGCGCCAGTATGCCTTCGACACTCCTGCTCATTTTGTTCACCGTAGTGCGCTTGTGTGTCACCCTTCCGTCATGAGCTTCGCGGTCTCTGCCGAGTTGTTCGAGAACGCGGTCGTGCTCACGGTCCTTGGCGATGTGGACCTCGCTACCGCTCCAGCACTCGATTCGGCGATTGCCGCGTCCTGGTCGCCTCCGGCCCGCCTTGTCATCGACGCATCCAGGATCGCCTTCATGGACTCCACCGGCCTTGGTGTTCTGGTGAAGGCAGCGATCCGAGCACGTGAGGAAGGCAGCAAGGTTGCCATGGCGGCGGTGTGTTCGCGAGTGCTCAAAGTGCTCACCATCACCGGGCTGGATGCTCATCTCCCGATCTACGACACGGTGTCCGATGCACTGCGCAACACGGAGTGAGAACGAAATGGACAATTTCCCAATTCCGGCGGATTTCAGGCTCTGGCTGCATAGACTCCGCGCGATTCCCAGAACGTTCATGCACGTTTAGTCAGGAGACCCATGATTGAGCTCAGCGGAGGCAATCTGACGACCGTCGTCGTCGTTGCTGTCATCGCATTGGCTGCCCTGGTTGTGGCGGCGGTGCTGGTTCGCGAAGTCCTCGCATCAGATGCAGGCACCCCGAAGATGCAGGAGATCGCAGGCGCGATTCAGGAGGGCGCCTCTGCGTTCCTGAACCG
>DNXA01000015.1 GCA_003506065.1 Actinomycetota bacterium | reverse complement strand
CGATGGCCGATCCGGGTTCGGTCGCCTATCTATTCCAGCGCAAGGGTGTGGTGATTGTGCCCAAGGCCTCGGGCGTGACCGAGGACGATCTTCTGATGACTGTCCTGGATGCTGGCGCTGACGAGGTCAATGACCTGGGGGAGTCCTTCGAGGTGGTCTCCGAGGCAACCGACATGGTCGCCGTGCGCACAGCCGTGGAGGCTGCCGGCTGGGAGTACGAATCAGCCGATGCGACCTTCCTGCCCAGCGTCCACGTGCCCTTGGACGAGGATGGCGCCCGCAAGGTCTTCCGGCTGATGGAAGCACTCGAGGACAGCGACGATGTGCAGAACGTCTTCGCCAATTTCGACGTCACCGATGAGGTCATGGCCTCTTTGGACTAATTCGTCCACAAGGCGCGTCAATGCCGGCTGCCACGGACTAGTCGCGGATAGGCTGTTCGAACTGATGTTCGATGGCGCATGGGCGCTGAGGCATCGGCTGGCCACGAGTCGACGGGAGATGCACTGTGCGCGTGCTGGGCATTGACCCTGGTCTGACCCGCTGTGGTGTGGCCGTGGTTGACGGTGCACCCGGGCAGAAGCTGACGGCGATTCACATTGGGGTGGTGCGCACGCCTGTCGAAGCAGAACTCTCTGAGCGTCTCGTTCTGCTCGAACGGGGCCTGCTCGCCCTCATCGAGGAATTCAAGCCTGATGCGATTGCCATCGAGCGAGTCTTCAGTCAGCACAATGTGCGAAGCGCGATGGCCACCGCCCAGGCTACTGGCATCGCGCTGCTGGTCGCTGGCCGCGCTGAGATCCAGGTGTCCATGCACACGCCGACTGAGGTGAAGGCCGCAGTGACCGGATCGGGTCGCGCTGACAAGGCCCAGGTGAACTTCATGGTGACCAAGCTGCTCGGCCTGGCCCAAGCCCCGAAGCCAGCCGACGCGGCCGACGCGTTGGCGATAGCCATCTGCGACGTGTGGCGGGGCACAGCCAAGCGCCGGCTTGCGGCGGCGATGCGCGGAGCCTGATGTGATCGCATTCATCCGCGGAGTCGTCCAAGCGGTGAGCCTTGATTCCGTTGTCATCGACCTCGGCGGAATAGGCATTGCCGCCACCTGCACATCGACAACAGCGTTGGGGCTTCGCGTTGGTGATCGCACTGAGCTGCTCACCTCGCTCATCGTTCGCGAGGATGGCTGGACTCTGTATGCCTTCACTGATGCCGCCGAACGCAGTGTCTTTGAACAGGTGCAGACCGTCACTGGCATCGGGCCGCGCATTGCCCTGGCGGTGCTGAGCACGCTGACGCCCGATGAGCTCCGGCGGGCGATTGCGCACGAAGACCTCAATGCCTTGGTGAAGATTCCCGGCATCGGGCGCAAGGGTGCCCAAAGGTTGGTGCTGGAACTCAAGGACAAACTCGGTCCGATCTCCGGAGGTGCCAGCAGCCTGGGTATGGATGCTCGTGCCGACTGGCACTCGTCGGTAACTGCGGGCCTGGTCTCCCTTGGCTGGTCTGTTCGGGAGGCCGAGCAGGCAGCCGATGGGGTCGCCCATCTAGCCATTGCGCCGGCAGATGGGGAGCCGGCCGATATCGGCACCCTGCTGCGGGCGGCACTGCAGAGTCTGGATCGCGGATGAGCGATCGCTTGGTTGATGCCGAATTCGAACCTGAGGACTCGGCAGTCGAAGGGGCCTTGCGTCCCAGGCATCTGGATGAGTTCGTCGGGCAGACGCGGGTGAAGTCCCAGCTCGGACTTGTGCTTGAGGCCGCACGCAAGCGAGGTCGCCCAGCTGATCACGTGCTGTTGAGCGGTCCACCAGGGCTTGGCAAGACGACTTTGGCCGGCATCATTGCTGCCGAACTCAACGCCCCGCTGCGCATCACTTCTGGGCCAGCCCTGCAGCATGCAGGCGATGTTGCAGCCATCCTCTCCAGTCTGCAGCCGGGGGAGGTGCTCTTCCTTGATGAGATCCATCGAACCTCGCGTCCAGCTGAAGAACTGCTGTATCTGGCGATGGAGGATTTCCGTGTTGACGTGGTGCTGGGCAAGGGGCCCGGAGCCACAGCCATCCCACTCGAGATCGCGCCATTCACTCTGGTTGGAGCGACCACTCGCGCGGGCTTGCTGCCGAGCCCATTCCGGGATCGATTCGGCTTCACTGCCCATCTGGATTTCTATGACCCGCCTGACCTTGAGGTGATTCTCAAGCGCTCGGCGCAGTTGCTCGGGGTTGAGCTCGACAACGAGGGGGCCGCCGAGATCGCCGGGCGATGCCGAGGCACCCCACGCATTGCCAATCGCCTCCTGCGCAGAGTCCGCGACTGGGCTCAGGTGCATGGCGAGGGTCGCGTTGATCTCGCAACGGCGCACGCAGCTCTTGACCTCTACGAGGTTGATTCACTTGGGTTGGACCGCATCGATAGGGCCGTCCTTGAGGTGCTCATCAAGCGATTTGGTGGTGGTCCTGTGGGACTGTCGACCCTTGCCGTGGCAATCGGCGAGGAGCCGGAGACCATCGAAACTGTGGCTGAGCCATTCCTTGTGCGCCTGGGCATGATTGTGCGCACTCCGCGCGGTCGAGTGGCCACGGCCACTGCCTGGCAGCATCTTGGGCTGACACCGGCGATGCCGTTGCAGCCCACCCTTGGCCTCGAGGGTTAAGGTGAACGGCTAGTCGCCGCGTGTCAGGAGAATTGTGGAAAGCTTGTCCGGTTTGTTGCCCATCGTCATCATCATTGCGGCCTTCTATTTCCTGTTCATCCGGCCCAGCCAGGCTCGCAAGCGGATGCAGAGCCAGATGCAGACCTCCCTGGTTCCGGGAGTACGCGTGATGACCACCTCCGGCATCTTCGGCACCATCAGCTCGGTCGAGGGCGAGGTGATTCACGTCGAGATTGCCCCGAATGTGGTCATCCAGATGCTCCCCGCCGCTGTAGGTCGCGTCATCGTTCCTGAATCAGCTGAGGCCTCCAACGGAGACGCCCAGGAGGAAGGCATCTGATGGCTCCTCCTCGCTCGATCAGCAATCCTTGGCGTTCGCTGACTGCGCTGATGGTTCT
>DNXA01000157.1 GCA_003506065.1 Actinomycetota bacterium | reverse complement strand
CGGTGGTCTCCAGCTAGCAGCAGGGAGCCGTGCTCGATCGGCTTGCTCACCTGGAATGGCGGTTCCATCGCAGGCAGGGCGTAGGCAATCGAATAGGGCCGCACCAGTTCCCACCCGGACGGTGGTACCGCGTACAACTGTGACAGCGCCGTGCGCACGGCCTTCTCTGCCTCGTGACTTGAATCCAGGCCGAGGGTCGAGGAAGACACCAGCACCCGATTTCGCGAGGCATATGAAGGCGCTGCGTTGGTCAGGACCACTGAGTTGATGACTGGTCCGCGGCGCTGGCCATCGACCAGCAGCAGTGGCAGTGCATTGGTGAGTTGCTCTGGCGGGGCGTCGGCAAGGTGGTACCAGGTGGTGACGGATCTGCCAGCTGGCAGGNNCGGCGGCAGGTGCATCTGCGGCGAGGATCACGAGCTTGGCGCGGATGCGGCCGTCGTCACGGGTCGTGACCGACTTGTTGTGGATCTTGGCCACCTCGGTGTTGAGTCGGACAGTGCCTGGCGGCAGAGCTGCATGCAACTGCTCCGGAATGGCCTGCATGCCCTGAGATGGCAGCGAGGGCCTCCCGTGAACGAAGGAAAGCAGGACCAGATCCATGAATCGGCGTGACGTTGCAAGATCAGCTTCGAGGAATACGCCGGTGAGGAACGGAGCGAGCAGCAGATCGATGAGAGTGTCGCTAACTCCTGCCTGAGCCAGTGCCTCCCGTGCGGTGACATCGGGCTCTTCCAGTAGCGCCGAAGGAACTTGCCGCGCGATGTGCAGGAGGTACCGCCCAAGGCGGGCCTTTGCCACGGGGGAGCCGCTTCCCGGACCAAGCCCGCGCAGTCCCCAGCTCAAGTGCTTGCGCGGATCGCCAAGACGCATCATGCGACCGTTGTCCAGTCGGATCCCCAAGCCGGGGGCTAGGGGCTTGAGCCCGAGAGCCGGATGGTCCAGAATTCGGGCGGCCTCGGGATAGGCAGGGTTGTAGACCTGAAAGCCACGATCCAGTTGCAGGCCGTCGAGGCAGTCCGTGCGAACCCGCCCGCCCACCTGATCGCTTGCTTCAAGAACTGCGACTTGGGCGCCAGCCAGACTCAGTTCGCGCGCAGCTGCAAGGCCGGCCAACCCGGCCCCGACAATGACGACGTCAACACTCAAGGGCTGCGCCAAGCGGTACTGATCGCGGACTCGACAGTGGTGTCGGCCCAGTTGAAGTGTGCAGTTTGGAGAACCGATGGAGTGACGCGAATACTGCCGAGCACTTCTGTGGAGAACTCACCCAGCACGAGTTTCAAGGCAGCGGCGGGCACTGGCAGCAGCGTTGGTCTGCCCATCACCCTGCCCATGGCAGCAGTGACTTCAGCATTCGTCACTGCAGCTGGGCCGGTCAGATTCACTGCGCCGGAGATCGCCGAATTGGTCATGCAGAAGATCAGTGCTGAAATCTCATCGCGCAGCGAGATCCAGGACCAGTACTGACTGCCGGGTCCCAGCTTGCCGCCGACTCCCAATCTGAACAGCGGAAACATGCGGGCCCAGGCTCCGCCATCGCGGGCGACAACCAGACCAGTGCGGGCGCGCACAACACGAATGCCTGCATCCTGTGCTGCTGCAGTTGCAGCCTCCCAGGCCTGCACCACGCCAGCCAGAAAGCCTTGGCCGGCCGGTGCCTGCTCGTTGACTATCTGGCCATGCGTGTCTCCGTACCAACCGATGGCAGAGCCAGAGACAAGGACGGCTGGCGGTGATGCCAACTGCGTCATTGCTCGCGCGATGGTCTGTGTGCCAAGAACTCGACTGTTGAGGATCTCGGCCTTGTAGGAGTCGGTCCAACGATGATCACCAACGCCGGCTCCAGCAAGGTGGATGACCGCTTCGGTGCCCTCCAGGGCGGCGAGATCAACTGTTCCGGCGATTGGATCCCAGGTGATCTCGTCAGGTGAGCTTGGAGCCCGGCGCACGAGTCGGCTGACAAGGTGGCCGTCAAGGCGCAGTTGTGCAATGAGTGCCGTTCCGATCAGGCCGGTAGAGCCCGTGACGGCGACTCTCATTGCCGTGGCATCACAGACCGAGTTCGGCCTCGAATGAGGCCTCTTCCAACCGGGCCTTCATCGCCACGAGGAATCGTGCGGCGTCGGCACCGTCGACCAAGCGGTGGTCGTAGGACAAGGAGAGGTACATCATCGAACGGATCGCGATGACCTCCTGGCCCGTGGTGTCCGGCACTACAACTGGGCGCTTGACGATTGCTCCGGTGCCAAGGATGGCCACCTGAGGCTGATTGATGATTGGCGTGTCGAACAGTGCGCCACGACTTCCGGTGTTGGTGATGGTGAAGGTGCCACCGCTGAGCTCGTCAGGTGCAACCTTGCTCTGTCTCGTGCGCTCAGCAATATCAGCGATGCTGCGTGAGAGGCCGGCGATATTGAGATCGCCAGCGTTGCGGATCACCGGTACGAGCAGTCCGCGGTCAGTATCGACAGCAATGCCGAGGTTCTCTGCTTCGTGATAGGTGATCGTGCCCTCGGCCATGTCGATTGAGGCATTGACCATCGGGAATTGCTTGAGTGCCTCGACAGCGGCCTTGCTGATGAATGGCAGGAAGGTGAGCTTGACTCCCTCGCGGGATTCGAAATCCTCCTTGACGCGGCTGCGCAGCTTTGCGATCGCCGTGACGTCGACTTCGAGCACAGTGGTGAGCTGCGCTGAGACGTGCAGAGACTCAACCATGCGCTCGGCAATGACGCGGCGCAGGCGTGAGATCTTCTCCGTGCGCCCGCGCAGCGGCGACGAGGTGACTGCTGCGGCCGCTGCACTTGGCGCTGCTGCTGAAGCCACTGCCGGAGCCGCTGGCTTGGCCTCGGCCACTGCGAGAACATCCTGCTTGCGGATTCGCCCGCCGATCCCGGTGCCGACAACTGAGGACAGATCAACACCGTTCTGAGTTGCCAGTCGACGCACGAGTGGGGTCACGTACGACTCACTGTCAGCAGTTGATGCGGCTGCTGGGGGCGCAGGAACTGGCGCGGCGGGTGCGGGCGCAGGTGGCGCGGCAACAACTGCTGGCAGCGGAGCAGGAGCTGGGGGAGTGGGCGGCGCCGCCACAACAGCGGGGGCCGGTGCCGCTGGAGCAGGGGCAGGGGCTGTTGCAGGGGCTGAGTCTGGCGATCCGATCAGCCCAAGCACTGAGCCGACGTCAGCGGTTGCATCCTCGGCAACCAGAATCGACAGCAG
>DNXA01000207.1 GCA_003506065.1 Actinomycetota bacterium | reverse complement strand
CCGACCACGGCGAGATGCTCGGCGCTCATGGCGGGATGTATCAGAAGTGGCACTCGGCCTACGACGAGATGATTCGCGTGCCCTTCATCTTCCACAATCCTGAGCTGTTCGCTGGTCATGAGACCAGCGACATGTTGACCTCGCATGCCGATCTGCTGCCAACTCTGCTCGGTCTGGCCGGTCTCGACGAGCAGAATCTGGCTCGAGAACTGCGCAAGACGCACACGCAAGTTCGTCCTCTGGTGGGGCGTGATCTGTCGGGGGTGCTGTTGGGTCAAGCCGATGAGGCTTCCTTCGCTTCGGAGGCTGTCTACTTCATGACCGACGACCAGCCGTTCAAGGGCTTGAACAACGTCTCGATTTCGGGCACGCAGTACTCACCGGTCATGCAGCCCAACTGCGTGGAGACGGTCATCACCTACCTGCCGACTGGGGNNACTCGCGCTACTGGGATAACCCACTGTTCTGGACGACGCCGAATGTGCAGGATGTGCAGACGATCGTTGCCGGCAAGGTGAACTCCTCTGGAGCCAAGACGGCTACGACGGTCGTGAAATCTGCTACTCCATCTGCTGGCCAGGTGGCGCCGCCAGCGGATCAGTTCGAGCTCTACAACGTCACGCGCGATCCGGCCGAGCTCACCAATCTCTATGGCAACTCTGACTATGCGGCGACGCAGACACTTCTTTCTCGGTTGCTAGCGGAGCAGCGTTCGGCTAAGCGGCTGACACCAACGCAGCAGCCGTGGGCCGACGGCACGGCTCAGCAGTTCCCCTACACACCGACCGGACCGAGTGCGACCCGTGTCTAGTTGAGCTGGTCGTCGAGCCAGTCGAAGACGATCTCCTCGGCCACCTGGGGACCAACGGGCTGATCGTGAAGCGACGCGCCTTGCTTGGCGTCGAGGTGCACGAGTCGCTTCTGGTTGCTTGAGAGTCTGTCGAGCATGCTGAACGCCTTGTTGGGCTGCTCGCCGAAGAACTCGTCTCCTTCATTGGCCACCACCATGGTCGGCGTGGTCATTGATCTGAGGTCTGCTCCGTACTTGAACGGCAGCATGGTCTCCAGCAGGCCGTAGTAGTCGGATACCGGCTTTCCCTCTCGTGCTTCGCGTTGCACTTGCGGGCTGAAGATCTCGCCGCGCTTGTAGATCTCAAACTGCTGGCTCCGAGGCATGCTTGCCCAGGCTTGGAGGAAGCCCTCGTTGAGTTCACGCTTGACCTCTGCCCTTACTGCTGCTGGGGCCTTGATCGTCTCCTTGACAGTGGCCATCGACTCTTGATCAGTCCACATCGTGGTGAAGTCGTAGGCGCCGGGTTCGAGCACGAGGGCGTCGAGATCTCTGAGCCTTGCCCCTGGTCTGATGCAGAGCATGCCGCCGAAGGAGATGCCGATCAGGCCGACCTTGCCAACGTCACTTCGCTGCTTGGTCCACTTGAGCACAGGTCCGACAACGTCCTGCCAGTCGGGGGTGAAGGGAACATGCCGCTGGAAGAGCAGCGACATCTGGCCTGGGCCTTCGAAGAGCACGACGTTGTAGCCCCGCGCGAGGCCGGCGGTGACGCCGAACTGCATGGTCTCCACGTTCTGGCCATCGCTGCCCTCGCTGATGATGACGGTGGGGCGTCGCCCGCTGCCCTTGGGGCTGGGGAAGAAGGTTCCTGGAATCATGCCGAACTTGGAATCGACTGCGAATCGTGTGGGCTTGGGATCGAAGCTCTCGATCGCCTTGATCCAGTGATCCTGACTGTTCTTGAAGATTTCGAGTTCTCTTCTGCCGTTCGTCGTGCCGAGAACGAAGAAGAGCTGCTGCGCGGCATACATCGAAGCGCGCATGTAGCGGTTCTGAGCAGTGATGTCGTGGCCACCTTCGGCGGCCTGCTTTGCCTGTTTGGCCAGTTGCTGGTGGTACTCGCCGAAAACGTCGTAGTAGGCGTCAAAGGCAGTTGCTGCTGGGTTGGCTGGGTTGCCGGTTCGTTGGTTGATCAGGCTGGCGATGGCAAGCACTTCGCCGACTTCGGCGGAATGTGAACTCGCGGCTCCCATTGCGAAGAGCGCTTCATCGTTGAAGGTCGGGGCAGCGAATAGGTTCAGCAAAGTGGGGGACAGGGCCGTGCCTGCTCGTGCTGCTGTTGCTTCGCTGCGTGGGGTCGCGCTTGCGCCTGGTGCAAGCACATTGGTGCCGACTGCTGTTCCGATGGCGGCAGTGGCGAGTAAGAGGCCTCGGCGATCTAGTTCCATGGGGGAAATCTACCGATCACATGGCTGGCTGGTGAGATGTGTCGGCTTGGTTTGGAGGCATCCGATGCCCGGGAAGTTCCCAGAGCCATAGTGCCAACTGGTGGTACGTGGATTTTGCGTGCACCGCTGGCATGATCGTATGCATGGGATTCCCGGAGATTGTCACGATCGAAGTGGACGAGCGAGGCCGTACGACCCTTGGCCGCGTCAGGCCGGGCCGGTACTCGGTGACAGTCCAGCCGGACGGATCGGTGCTATTGCAGCCCGGTCGATTCATCACCGATCAGCAGATGCAGTTGATGGCTCGGTCGGACATTCTTGAAGTGATCGCCGAAGGCGAGTCACGGCAGGCACAAGCGCAAACGCGTCGACCACATCCGCGTCGGCCTATGAAGATCCGCGAATTTCAGGAACAGGACCGCGAAGCGGTGATCGCGCTGTGGAAAGCGTGCGATCTGACGCGGCCTTGGAACAATCCAGAACTCGACATCGACCGCAAGCTGGCTGATTCCCCTTGGGGCTTGCTGGTGCTTACGGATGAAGATGAAACTGTCATCGGATCGGTCATGTTGGGCTACGACGGTCACCGAGGCTGGATCAATTACCTTGCTGCTGCGCCGACCAGGCGACGGGAGGGCATCGCCTCCAAGTTGATGGCACGCGCAGAGCAGATCCTTCTCGAGCGCGGGTGTCCCAAAGTCAATCTGCAGGTTCGGCTAGGCAACGACGACGCCGCGGCGTTCTACATGCAACGGGGATACCAAAACGACAAGGTCACCAGTTACGGCTTTCGGCTCGACACCTAGCAGTTGGGCGAGTTCATCCAAGAAGGATTCGCCGCAGATCTTCCGCCCACTGGCACGTCTGAAGTTGGGAAACTGGCTGATGCCAGCGGCAGATGTGGGCAAGGAAGGATCAGAGATCTGAGCCCGGCCGTGCTCAGGCCGTGGTCGTATGCGTAGCCAGGTACTCGGCCATTGCCTCCCGCATCAGATCACTCTTACTCAGACCGCTGGCTAGAGCAAAGGCTGCGGCCTGGTCGGCGATTTCGTTTGGTAGGCGCACCTGCCAGGCAGGGGACCTGCCTTGGGCAGGCTGGCCCAGCCGCTTGGCTCCGGGTTTGCCCATGAGCTCACGCAGATACTGCTTGGCATCTTCGCCGCGCAGAGGCGTGCCCGTGGGCTCGAATTCGCCGCGCTCTGCCTGATCGGCCATCGCTTCGTGCATTTCGTGGTTTGGGTCGTTTGCCTTTGTGGGGGGTTTCTGAGTCATTTTGTCGCTCCGTCGTATTCGATTGTGTTGTGCGATCGTGCAGCCGGCTATTTCAGCCGGTCGAGGTGGCGCTGCTGTGCTTCCATGACGTGAAAGATCACCAGGTCGCCTCCTTGTACGTAGAACATCACTTCGATGGGCGGGTCCACTGGCCGTAGGCCCTGCCCGATGAGCAGAGTCGGCGGCGGTTGTCCTTCGACACGTGATGGTTGGTCTGGCCACACAGCGAGTGGATTCTCAAAGGCATGGGCAGCAGCTTCCATGCTGATCCCGTGACGCCAGCTGCTGTCAGTCCAAATCAATCCCACAAGGAAATGGTATACCAATTTGGTACTACCGATTATCGCAGGGTCCCGCCTATTCGAAAACCATCACCTTCGGACACCGGACGTATGGCGAGCGTGTATTGGCAATTCGCACTCACCGCAACGGCTTGATCATGTGGAAGTTCGTCAGCTTCACCCAGCGATCTCAGGCTGCTGCGTCCTGTGCACGATAAAGCCGTGGTGCTCGAACAGCGGCCTCGCGGTCAGGCTCCGGCGTCAAGGGTTCTGGACTTGAGCGTTACTTGATTGCGCTCCAGGGGACGAGCACGTTGACCACTCCGAATGATCCTGGCGCCACGTCGTACTTGCTGAAGTAGATGTGGATGCCATCAGGCGTTGGGATCCAGGCGTAGACGTCTTTCATCTTGACGTTTGGTGTCCACAGCGGATCGTTGGTGATGCCGCCCTTGGTCAACTGCGCCGTGATGCCTGCGTTGACTGCCGCGAGGAACGCGGCTTCCTGATTCGTGCTCACAAACTCTTGGAGTTGCCTGGTTGCACCTGTGATCGAATCGAATACCCACGTGTCGACCCAGGAATCACCGGTATTCGCGCCCACGGGCAGCAGTGAGGCTGGTGCGGTGACGCAGACATTGCCGGTTTGGCATGTTGGGGCCTTGAGGGTCTGGATGTAATAGCCACAGTCCTTCAGGCCCATCGGGCATTTGGAGTTCTTGGACTTCTTGGCCGCGAGCATCGTGCTATTCACGTTCTCAGCGATGACCTTGTTGATCTTGGCCGCTGCGGCTTCGTTGATGCCGCGCACCTTGCCAGTCTGGTAGCGGAACTTGGTGAATCCAGACACCTTGTTGCTGTGATTCACGACCTGGAGTGTGGTGCTGGTGGCTGCGCTGCTTGCGCTTGGGCTGGCTGGTGGTGTTGCAGCAGTCGCTGAGGTCGCCATGATGGCGAGCAGGAGTGGAGCTGATGCAGCAGAGGCAAGGAATTGGGTGCGGCGCATGCGGCAACTTTATGTTGCCGCTCAGGTGCTTCCTGCCTAGGTGCTGGACCTTGGCGCGTCGCCCTGCCTTGGCTACTTCGTCGGTGGCGTGACTGGCGGATTGCGGATTCCGACGAGCACTGTGCTTCCGACCGCCACGCAGCGATTCAGTGTCTCGCAGGCGAATCCCTTGATGGCCGGATCGTTGCGGATGTCACCGATCTTGTCGTAGGAGTAGGTCTTGAAGTTGTCCACCGTCGAGGTCACGATCGACTGCTTGTTCTGCAGCCCGCCAATCATGCAGAAGCCAGTGGCCGGGCAGGTGGCAGAGGTGTAGCCCGGAAGCATGGCAACCTCGGTATTGACCGGAAGCACCATCTCTGTCCAGTTCATGAGGTCATTTGGCTGCGTCACCAAGACCATGCCTTCTTCACCCGCGGCCACACACTGCGTGCCGTCGGCAGTGCAGGAGATGGCATTGATGACCTGATCAGCGTCGACGTTGGTGTAGCGCCAGACCCAGTGAGGCAGTCCGGTGGTCGCGTCCTTGCTCATGACGCCCATGAGGATGTTGTACTTCGTGGCTTCAAAGCAGGTCACCGGGTTGGTCTTGCCCGGCAGGCAGGTGATGCCCGTTGGTCGCACCTTGGGCATCTGGTTGGAACTCCACTGTGTGCGCCCACCGTCGAAGGTCGTGTAGACGACGGATTCCTTGGGGGAGACGCACAAGGTGTCGGTCACGCAATCAACAGCGTCGGCACCAGCCGCTGATTGCACAGGGCCATACCGTGGGCTGAAGACGCTCATGTCCTCGGTGGCAAGAGTCTCGGTCTGGCCGAA
>DNXA01000013.1 GCA_003506065.1 Actinomycetota bacterium | reverse complement strand
CAACGACTCCACTTCCAACAACCAGTAATTGATCGCCGGCAAGTCGAACTCCTACTGCGAGTCTTGATAGGAGATGGGAGGATTTCCAGATGACAATCTCCCCCGAGCAGTCCGAGCAGTCCGAGGTTCCTATCCGACAGGTGACCATCGTCGGGCCCGACGGAGCGCCGATCAGCTCGGCGGAACCAAGTGATCCGGACGAGGGCGAGATCGAGTCACTCGTGCAATCCCCCGCAAAGGTCATGCGCATCGGCTCGATGATCAAGCAACTGCTGGATGAGGTGAAGAGTGCGCCGCTGGATGAGCCTGCACGGATTCGCATGCGTGAGATCCATCTGCAGTCCATCAAAGAGCTTGAGGATGCGCTTGCGCCCGAGCTGGTTGAAGAGCTCGAGCGCCTGAGCCAGCCATTCAATGACCCAGCACCGAGCGAGGCCGAGCTGCGCATCGCCCAAGCCCAACTGGTTGGCTGGCTCGAAGGCCTGTTCCACGGTATTCAGGCAGCGCTCTATGCCCAGCAGATGACGGCGAAGGCCCAGTTTGAGGAGATGCGGCGACAGGCCATGAGTCAAGGGCAATTGCCACCGGGGCCTGGCGGCGGTTCAAGCGCAGGTCAATATCTGTAGCGGCCGCGCCACGACTAGGGTCTTGCCGTGATTGATCCGACCATCCTGCGCACTGATCCCGATCGCATTCGCGAGTCACAGCGTCGCCGGGGCGAGGATGTCGACATCGTTGATCGACTCATCGAAGCAGACTCTGCGAAGAGAGTGGCGCAGCAGCGATTCGATGAGTTGCGCAATCAACAGAAGACTCTCGGCAAGCAGATCGGACCGCTCCAAGGTGCCTTGAAGAAGGCCGACGACGCCGCTCGTGATCAGTTGCAGGCCCAGGCCGATCAGCTGATGGTGCAGGCATCGGCGTTGGCAGATGAGGTCAAGGCTGCAGATCTGGCAGCCGATGGCGCAGCCAAGCAGGCCGATGAGCTCTGGCTGCAGATCAGCAATCTGGTCAACCTGGAATCACCCGTGGGTGGTGAGGCCGACTTCACCGTGCTCGAGATGGTTGGGCAGCCACGAGACTTCGTGAGCGAGGGCTTCGAGCCCAAGGATCATCTGGATCTCGGCGAGAGCCTTGACGCCATCGACACCGTGCGTGGGGCAAAGGTCGCTGGCTCGCGTTTCTTCTACCTCAAGGGCCAGGGAGCCCTCCTGGAATTCGCCCTGCTGAACCTTGCAATGCAGCAGGCGGTCAGCAACGGATTCATCCCGATGATCACTCCGGCCATCGTGCTGCCCGAGGCAATGGAGGGAACCGGCTTCCTTGGTCAGGCCGCAGAGAACGTGTACCGACTCGAGCAGGACGATCTCTATCTGGTCGGCACAAGCGAGGTGCCGCTGGCGGCCTATCACTCCGATGAGATCTTCGAGCCGGGCCAGCTCCCCCTGCGCTATGCAGGTTGGAGCAGCTGCTTTCGGCGCGAGGCTGGCTCCTACGGCAAGGACACCCGAGGCATCATTCGCGTTCACCAGTTCGACAAGGTGGAGATGTTCGTCTTCACCACGCCCGAGGACGCAGAGGCCGAGCACGCACGGTTGCTGCAATGGGAGCGTGACTTCATGGACGCACTGGAGATTCCCTATCGAGTCATCGACGTTGCCACGGGTGATCTCGGTTCAAGTGCAACGCGCAAGTTCGACATTGAGGCCTGGATTCCTACGCAGGGCACTTACCGCGAAGTGACCAGTACCTCCAACACAACAGAATTTCAGGCCAGGCGCCTGAAGATTCGGATGCGTGACGGAAAGCAGCAGCGACCAGTGGCCACGCTCAACGGCACTCTGTGTGCAATGCCTCGGATCATTGTGGCCCTGCTGGAGAACCACCAGCAGGCCGATGGCTCAGTGCGCATTCCCAAAGCCTTGCAGGCTTTCCTTGGTGGACAGACCTCGTTCACCCCTCCCGCGTAACATCGCAGGACCATGTCGCACTCCGAATTGCACCCGCCCTCCGAAGTTCATTTTGATCCCGCAAGCCTGGAGAGCATCGAGTTTCCACAGCTCATCGGCATTGATGTCGACGGCACCCTGGTTCCGGGCGATGGTGTGATTCGCGATCGCGTGATCCGGGCAATCGCCGCCTGCGAGGCAGCCGGGGTCACTGTCGTACTGGCCACCGGGCGATCCTTGTCCACCACCACTCCAATCGCGCGAGCCGCGCGCATGGAGGGCTGGATGGTCTGCTTAAACGGATCGATCCTGGCTACTTCTGCACCAGAGACGATCGTCGAAGCGCTCACCTTCGATCCCGCACCCTTTCTGGATCGAATGATCCCGTTGTTGCCCGGCGCGATCTTCACTGTCGAGGACGCCTGGGGTGTGATGAACACCAACGTCGCATTCCACGGTGGTGCGCTCGGCATGGCAGTGCGAGAGATGCCGCTGGAGCAGATTCGCGAGATTGAGGCCGTGCGGCTCGTCATCCGAAGCGAAGAGCACATGGAGCA
>DNXA01000282.1 GCA_003506065.1 Actinomycetota bacterium | reverse complement strand
CCGTCGGCACTCCACATCTGCTTGATGATCTTTGCCCGCTCTGCAGACAGCTCACGCGACTCGGGGAAGTGCGGTAACTTCAGCCGATTGCCTTGCAAGAATTCCACTGGCTCCGGCTCACCGCTGGGCGTGACAAACCCACGCAGTACCCTGTCGAATGCGCTTTCGTCGAAAACGTCCTGGCCGTCGCCCACGCGAACGAACTCGTCCAGCCCNNCGCGCATGACATGGTCACGGGGCAGCTCAACGAGATCTCGCTGACGCCGCAACACGATGCCGCCACGGAGCCAGAACGGATCATTGAGCGCGGACCTCGTCTCGCTCACAGGTGCGCGACCCCACGCTCGGGCAACGAACACCGGCGCAAAATCGTGAGTCCCCGCAATGCGTAGCTCGCCGAGGTGCCAGAGATGATTCGGTGTACGGCACGGACGATTGGAGCGCTGTCGATCTTCGATACCGATCAGCGTGGCCAGATCGGCAAGCCACGGATCGATCTGGATGCCGCACAACGCGATCTCACTCAGTGGTCGCACGACGGCTCGACCGTTCTGCGGACTTCGGTAGCGATAGCAGCCCGCATCTGGATCGGCCTCGACTTCCACCTCACATTCGGACTCGAGGAACGGAGCCATCACGTGCGTGAGGTGACCCTCGTCAGTAATCCAGCCCCGTTGCAGGAACTGGGGCCAGTCACGGCCAAGTGCAGAGACTGGCACAGGCGTATCGATGCGCGGCAGATTGTCGATGGCTGCGAAGAATCTCAGGTGAAGTGACATCGTTGGCGTCTCCCTCAGAATTCGCTCAGCACACCGATGCGGATCAGTTGCTCCAACACGCGCTTGCGGTCGTCCTCGGTTTTGCTTTTGTCGTTCAGGCCGTTCGGCGCAGTGATCTGCACGGCGACGTTGTGCGCCTTGCGATGAGGCTGTTTGGCCATGCGCATCACCAGCTTCACTTGCACCAGCGCAAACTGGCTCAGATCTTCGGCGCTGTAATCCTCGTAGGCGACCTGATAGATAGTGCGACCGTCGCGCCGGTCACGGGTGATTTCCATCTTGCTCGCCAGTTGCCGGATGACCGCGCGCCCACCGATTTCCGACTGCTGTTCAAAGGGCTTGGCCACTTTGATTTGCAGGATCGAGATGTTCTCGATGCCCGTGATGCTATCCCGCTCCAGCCGCTTGAGCATTTCTGACGACGAAAAGCCGAGCAGATCGAACTGGCGAATCGGCATGTCGTCGATCTCGCCGTCGTGCGCCAGCACCACGTCACGGAAAATGGTGGCGAGCTCGCGCCGTGCTTCGCGGTCTTGGCAGAACACAGTGAGCGCTCCCGTTGCCGGCTCCCAGGAAAAGCGCGCGGACATGGCAGCTGGCTCCTCGTGATCGACTACATGGCCATTGGCTACCTGTTGGTAATGCGCGGTCGAGCCATTGAAGGTCGCGGTGAGCGTGTGCAGCAGGGCGTGGTCGTCGGCGTCAGCATCTTCATCATCGGCATGCTGGGCATGCGACAGATCGTGGCGCGTGAATTGCTCGATCAGGATTTGATCCTTGGGCACTCGCGGGAACAGATCGGCAATGCGCGTGCGCAGAGTCTCCTGAACATCGTCAGCCATCATTGGCGCCACGCCTTTGGGGCCGAGGAAGTGGCTGGAGTATTGATCGCTCTTCCACTGGCGATGCATCACCTGCACGTGCTCGGCTTGATCGAAACGATCTTCGCGGCGAACCCCGGCTTCGGGAAATTCCTGCAAGATGCACAGGTGCAGTGCGCGACTGAAACGGTCGCTAGGCATTCCAAGCACGGCGGCATCGTCTTCGCGCCGCTCGTCGAGCACTGACTGAACAGCCTGTGCGCCATAGTCATCACCGAGCAGGATGACCCGTTCTGCGACATCCTCAAGGCGCTGCCGGATGACAGCATCCAGTTTGGCCACGCAATGGAAAAATGCCTGGCGGGATTCGACTGGCAACTTGTCTTTGGCTGCACCGGCCAGGGCCTGCAGTTCCGGCAACGATTCGGCGTTGGCACGTTCGAGCAGGCGCACCACCAGCGCCGGACGTTTGACCTTACGCAGCAGGTCAACGAAATGCTCCATCCCAGGCAGGATGCTGGGGCCGTCGTCAGATCGAGGCTCGCGCGCGCGTTTCGGGGACGACTTCGGGTTGACCACTTTCTGCGGCTGGGCGGTGGTGGTGTGACCGGTTGGCATAGGCAGGCTCCTTCATGAAGTGCGCGATTGCGCGAGTTGTTAACTGCGAGATTCAAAAAATGCCGACGCGAGGTCGGCGCGGATGGGATGGTGATGATCAGCGCACGGCGTTCTCCGGGCGGATCAGGCCGTAGCGTTGCAGGCGCACCTGCACAAAGCGTGGATTGACGCCAAAACGCAGGGCCAGCGCACGTTGCAGCAATTCCATGTCGGCGGCGTCGCTGGCGGCGAGTTGCATGCTGGTGCCGGGAATCTCCGGATCAAGCGACGGGCCACGATGAATGCTGACGTTGTATTCCGATGCCAGCTCCTCAGCTGCCGTGCTCAAGAGCTTGCGCGGCACCAGCAGCGAGCCCATGAATTCGTTGGCACGCAGCTCGGCAAAATGCACTTCCGTCGCCATTGCTGCTGATGGGGCTGTAGGTACTTTTGCCAAGTGCTCGCTGTCCGGCGTGGTGGTGCGGTAGGCGCGCTGCACGACTGGCTCCAGGGCATCGAACAGTCCTGGGCCTTTGCCGCCGTCCATGATCCAGCCTGGGGCATCGAACACAGCGTGGCCGAGTTCATGTGCCAGCGTGCTCAGAGCCAGCAGCTCACTGAGTTTTTCGCCGACGGGCGACACGCACACCATCGCGGTGTCTG
>DNXA01000054.1:393-5835 GCA_003506065.1 Actinomycetota bacterium | reverse complement strand
TTGCGCCGGCTGGCTCCTCGCTTGGCTGACGGCTGCCTGGTGATCACCGCTTCGGATCAGCGCTCGCAGATGCAGAATCGGCGCCTGGCCGAACAACGACTGGTCCAGACCTTGGCGGCCGCGGTAGCCCCGGGTCCGAAGGCTCGTCGAGCGACCCGGCCCACGAAAGGCTCTCAAGAGCGTCGCATCTCGACCAAGAAGAACCGCGGGCAGACCAAACGCCTGCGCTCAACTCGGGTGAGCGAGCACGATTAGCCCTTCAGGGCAGGAGATGACGATGGCTGGAACGGGTACGTCACAAGATCCATGGCAATTGACCACTGCACCGGGCTCATCGTCGTACACGATGTTTCGGGATGACTCTGTGGAACCGGCCGAATTGGTGTGCGTTGTCGGTTCCACGACCTTGAGATACCAGGCTCGTGCCATTGAGGATCTGCATGCGATGCTGATCCAGCGCGGTGACTGGGTCCCGCTGGGCGCTGCCGATGAGAGCAAGACGGCAGCTGAAGGAAGCGTCGAGGCCTGGGGCCGGGCCACTGACAATCCGGTTGGCGGTTGGTATGGACTGCGCAAGGGCTATCGCGGCCGCTTTGGGATGTACCTGCCGCCATTGCTCGAAGCTCTGGGGCACGTGGAGCTGGAGCACAATCCGCGAAACAATCGGGTGCGCGCTCGTTCCTGACCAGGCCTTCAGACGGATAGCGGAAGCTCCATGTGGAGTTGGCAGCCCCCTTGCGGCCGATTCGAGATGTCCCACTTTCCTCCGAGGGATCCGACCCACGCATCGACTGCACGAAGGCCAAGTCCGATATGGGCATCTGGGCGGAGTCCTTGTCCGTCGTCTGAAACGGATACCACTAGATCACCATCGTTCACACTGACGTTGATCCATGCGTGACTTGCAGCTCCACCGGTCTGCGCATTGAGCAACGCCTCTTGCACGACTCGATACACCGTCAATCGCACACGTTGTGCAAGCATTGAGCCGCCGAGGTCGTCCATGGTCTGCACCTGACTGCTGACCGTCAAGATCGTTGACAATGTCGACTGCTCAGCAAGCTCATCCAAGGCAGGCAGCAAGCCGATGTCGATAGTCATGGGATGCAGTTGATGTGACAACTCACGTACCACGGTCACACGAAAGACCTTGATGGCCTCGGCCGACTCGAAATCCCCGCTGCTCCTCAGCTGCATCTCGAGCCTAAGAAGGTCGCTCTGGACTGGCCCGTGGAGCTCTTCAGCGACCACTCGACGCGCTTGGGTCTCTGCATCAAGAACTTGAGTCCTGCTCAATGAAAGATCCGCTATAGCGTCGTTGAGCACATCGGCTTGTCCCTGGATTCGCCGTCCTGCATAGCCGATGATGCGGACGAGGATCCCCGCCATCAGCATCCATGCTGCAGAAGTGACAATCAGCCACCAGAAATTCGGCGCGAGGAGCAGTCCGGCGCTGAGCGCTCCTCCAATGGCCCCACCATTCGTCGCGGCCACGATGCTCATCGGCTCCTGGGAGCGCCAGCACGCGCGCAGATCAAGCCGGTCACCGCTCGAATATCCCGCAATGAACTTGGTCAACAGCACTGTGATGATGGTGCAGCTTGAGACGACGAGATTCGAGGCGATCTGCCTGCTGACAATCTCCAGGTCGCTGGCGCCCACGATGCGATGCAGTTCCTGCAGCGCGCCTCCGAAGATGCTGAAAGTCAAGGACACAACCGCGAGAAGCTGAATATCGCGGAGCATGATTGGTGGCACGACATAAGCAGTCGGACTGCTGCGGCTTTCAAACTCGCGTTGCTCGGGCATCGTCGCTGGATCTTTCAGAGATTGATATCGATGATGCTGCCCGCGATCTGCGAGGCGACTACGCGACGGTTTGTGTCGCTGTCCTGCTCGCCCAAGCCGAGAGTGGCGTAGATGCGATTGATCTGATTCTCCACGGATTTGCGGCTGATGCCCAGCCTGTCAGCGATTGCCTCATTGTTCAGGCCCTGACCGATCAGCGCCAGCAATGCTCCCTGACGCGGAGTCAGATCAAAGCGGCCGTCATGCTCGGGCGGGGCAGCAGACATCCACACACCGGTGCGATGGAGTTGGCACACTGCTTCCGAGACGTTCTGGATGGAGACGTGATCCTTGAGCATGTATCCCCAGCCGCCTTGTACGTCAGCGGGCAGGCGTTCAAGCAATCTGGGATGCGAATGACTTGAGAGCAGCAGGATCCGTATCGCGGGATGCTGTCGTTTGGCCTTCACCGCAGCTGCTACCCCATTCATTCCAGGCAGTTCGATGTCCATCACTGCGACATCAGGCGGTGTTTGCAACCACGCACGCAATGCGGATTCAGCGCTGGGAAAGCGGTGGCGCAGCGCTACACCCTTCTCCTTGCCCAGCCCATCACCTAGGAGGTCGCGGATGAGGAGCTGATCATCAACGATGTCCACCACGATGTCAGCGCTTGGCTCGACAGCGGCAGGCATTCTCAAACTGTATTCGTGGCGGAGCCGTCACTGCCCGAAATCAGCAGCGGTCGCGGATGTCGGATGTCAAAGTCGTAGCCGGCCTGCTGAAGTGCAACTGCGAACTGCCGTTCGTCAAAGAGCAATTCAACAGCCGGATCTTCAGGCTCCAAGCGGCTGTCCCACTCCGAACGGGTGGGGGAGACCCCAAGTGCTCGGGCGCCGACGGCCAGCACTGGCAGAAGGATGTTCTGCAGCCAGATCGGTGGGCTGGTTGCGCGAATGTCGTTGCGGAAGGCCCAGAATGTGGCGCCAAGCTGCCAGGGGCTCTTCGGCGCACCGGAAGCCGTGTGCGGAAGGTCGGAGGAAATCCCCGCCAAGGCATCATGCAGTTCGGCAGTTCGAGATGCGGGGGTCAATTCCACGATTCCGCGCACAAGTCTCCCACTGACGTTTGCCTCACTGTGGACGATCCCTGCTGGAACGACGGCTGATTGGCCAGGGGTGAGGAGGATCTTCTCGCCGTCGACGATGAATGTCGCCTCTCCTTGGAGAATCGTGAAGATCTCAGCACTTCCTGGATGCGTATGCGGCACGATTGATCCCTCCGGGTCCGAAGTCCATCGGTAGCGAACAACTGCTCCTTTGGACTCCAGTCCGGTGACGACATACTGGATGTGCTCGCCCGTAGCTGGGTTGAATGTCGTGCGATATCTGGACATGGGACGACAGTAAGTCCCCGGTACGGAATTCGCATGGGTGCTAGCACCCTTTGCACGCAAGAGGATGCCGGCTTCACTGGCTCCAACAAACTCGAAGGGACACGGCATGAAGGTGATCATCGCTGGGGCAGGCATAGCCGGACTGACAGTCGCCGGACTGTTGGCGCGCACAGGATCACATGATGTGACGGTCCTTGAGCATGCGCCCAGTTTCGGGGATGCGGGCTACGGAATCGGGCTCTATCCATTGGGTGGTGCCGTGTTCAATGCCTTGGGCAAGGCCGACGAGTTGGCACGCAGAAGTGTGGTCCTGAACAAGTACATCGTGTATGGGCCCAACGGGGATGAGCTGCAGTCTGTTGACTTGAGCGCTCTGCTCAGCGCCTATGGCCCAATGCTGGGCATCAGCAGGGCAGACCTGATCGACATTCTCAGCAGTTGTGTTCCTGACGGTGTCATCAGATTCGGTGTGCATGCCCAATCTGCCGAACTTTCAGGTGATGGAATCATCGTGCACGCCTCTGACGGATCCAGTTTCCAGGGTGATGTGGCAATCGCAGCCGACGGCATGAACAGCGCTCTGCGCACGTGGCTCTTCGGTGAAGTCAAAAGGCATGACACTGGGTTCAACGCATGGATGTGGTGGGCGCCGCCCGGTGTTGTGGCAGCGCATACTGCTGCCGAGCATTGGGGCCCATCTTCGTTCGTCGGCCTGTATCCGATGCTGCATGGAACCAATGTCGCTGTGGGAGTCCCCAAGGCGCTCTCACCAGATCCGACGGGAACGCCCACCGAGATCGTTAAGGCCTTGAGAGCGATTGTCTCCGAGCACAACCCCGGCGTCGCTGGGGTTGCGGAACTGTGGGACCTGGGTGACTCTCGCCCATTCCTGTGGCCCATGCAGGATGTGCGGGCCCCCAGGATCACGGCCCTTGATGATCGGATGGCGCTCGTCGGCGATTCCGGGATCGGCTTCCTGCCGACTGCGGGTGTCGGAGCATCCAATGCTCTGAGAAGTGCAGCAGCACTTGCATACGACCTGTCGCTCGCCGATTCCGCGAGCGCCCAGTTGTCCGTGCGACGTTGGAATGCTCGGGTGAGCAAGCTGGTGGAAAGCAATCAGGAAGACTCTCGCCAGCTCGCAAAGGTGATGATGGTCAAACATGAGTCGGCCTCAAGAGTCATCAACGCGATAATGAAGCACATGCCCGTCACGACAATGACCAAGAGCATCGTCAAGAGCATGGAGGTGCCCTTCTAATCGCGAGCAGAGAAAGTCGAGACCATGTCGTGAATCATCGGCAGCGCCGCTTGGGCCGCGACTTGACCCGAAGCAATGAGGCGAGGGACATCGCGCGCACTCCATCGGGACATCCCCTGAGTGTCTGGGCGGATCAGCACGTCCGGTTGCAGGACTGAAGATGCGCGTTCCCGGCTTCGCGCAAGGCGGGCTCCGCTGATGGTGTCGAGCAGTCGCACGGTCATCGACGCGTCTGCCCCAGGCTCACTGTGGAGCCTGACCGCGATGACTCTGTCGGCGCCAAGGTCTGTGGCGGCGCGAACCGCGTCGCGGTCACCCAGGCTGCCATCGACCAGAATCCCACCGTTGACTCTGATCGGGGGCAGGACTCCAGGGATGGCAATCGATGCTCGCAGTGCGGTCGCCAATGAACCCGAGCGCAGAAGCACGGCTTGCCGTTTGCGGATGTCGAACGCGAGCACGCCGAAGGCGCGATCCAGATCCTCAATGTCGAGTGGGCGTCCGGTCTCGGCAAGAGCTCGATGAAGGGGGCTGGAGTCGAACAGAGTCCACCTGCGGCTGGGATGCCAGTCCGCGAACGAACTCCAACGAAGTTCCTGCAGCCTCTCAGCGAGCTCACCTGCGCTCATACCAGCGGCATATCCGGCACCGATGAGAGCACCGGAACTTGCACCAACGATGACAGAGATCCGGATACCGGCATCTTCGAGTGTCTGCAGGACTCCGACATGGGCGGCTCCCCAGGCCGCGCCTGAACCGAGCACGATGCCAATCTTGGGAGCAGCCCGTGCATGTTCATCACGTTCGTGCACTACTCCTCCTCAACGTCGGCGAGCTCGCGGTGGACGGCGGCGATTGCTGAGTGGGCCTGGTCGCGAAGGCGAATCGAATCAAGCCGGGTCAAGCCTTGGGTAGGGATGGGTTCCTGAATAGCCAGCCGGACTACGCCACGACGAATCGCGTTGCTTCCTGGCGCCCATATCTCGCGGGTCCCACT
>DNXA01000054.1:0-330 GCA_003506065.1 Actinomycetota bacterium | reverse complement strand
GGTCTCGATCAACCTCGATCATGCCGATCCTGTGCAATGCCGGCCCAAGCAGCGGAAGGTCGAAGAGTTCGCGCATTGCCAGGAATCTGAGGGGGAGTCCCAGCCCTGCAAGATGCACCATCGGATCCAGGTTCGACTGATGGTTGGAGATGATCACGTATCGCTGACCGGCCACGACATGCCCCAGGCCATCGACCTGCAGCCGTACGCCCGCGGGAGCCAGCCAGGCGCGAGCCCAGGCGCGCAGGACCGGCTCGATTCTGCGCGAACTGCGCGTACCAGCCCGAGCGCCCAAGGTGGCGATCATGGCCCCGGCCGTGGCGAGAACTC
>DNXA01000258.1 GCA_003506065.1 Actinomycetota bacterium | reverse complement strand
CAACGCGCTGTTGCTGGCCACCCGATAACTGGCGCGGATAGGAATTGGCCTTGTCAGCCAAGCCCACCCGGCGGAGCAACGAGAGGGCTCGCTCGCGCACGCGATCCGCTGACTCCCCCTTCACTCGTAGAGGTGCCTCCATGATGTTCTGCAGGGCCGTCATATGCGGGAAGAGATTGAATCGTTGGAACACCATGCCAATTTCGCGTCGCTTCTTTGCCGCATCGCGATCACGGAGTTCGTGCAGCTTTCCATTGAGTTCCCGGTAGCCGACCAGCTCCCCATCGACTGACAATCGGCCGCCGTCGACTTTCTCCAAGTGGTTGATACACCGAAGGAAGGTCGACTTTCCCGAGCCAGACGGCCCGACCAGGCAGAACACCTCACCGCGTTGCACTTCAAGATCGATGCCCTTGAGAACCTCAAGCCCACCAAAGCGCTTGTGCACCCCTTCGCTCTTGACCATGGGGGTGTTCATCGCACACCACTGTTCGGATCGAGAATCGTTGTCGGAGGTGGCGGTGGTGGTTGATGGAACCTGAACATGTTTCTTCGCAGACGCTGCAGGAAAGTCTGCTGGACATGACTGGAAGATCCGCGGCCAAAGTGTCGCTCGACGTAGAACTGTCCGACAGTGAGCACTGAGGTGAGAATCAGGTACCAGATGCTCGCCACAATGAGCAGGGGGATCGTCTGATACGTGCGCGCGTATATCTGCTGGGTGTTGTACAGCAGTTCAGGCAAGGCGACCACGCTGACCAGTGAAGTGGTCTTCAGCATGCTGATCACCTCGTTGCCGGTTGGTGGGATGATCACACGCATCGCCTGCGGCAGAACAATGCGGCGCATGGTCTGCGCGCGACTCATGCCAAGCGCAGATGAAGCCTCACTTTGCCCCTCATCCACGGACTGGATGCCAGCGCGAGCGATCTCTGCCATATATGCGCCTTCATTCAGGCCCAGCCCCAGCAGAGCAGCCATGAATGGAGTGATCACATCGTTCGTATCCCAACTGGCAAAAGTCGGACCAAACGGAATCCCAATGGACAGCATCGGCACTAGCGCTGCGAGATTGAACCAGAAGATCAGCTGCACCAGCACTGGCGTGCCGCGAAAGAACCAGATGTAGGCCATCGCCACGTTGGACAGCACTGGATTTGGCGACAGTCGCATGACTGCAAACAGGACTCCAAGCCCAACACCGACAATCATGGCAACGATGGTGATCCAGATAGTGGCCCAGACACCTTTGATAATCTGGCTGTTGAACAGGAACTCCCAGACCACATCCCACGCGAAATTGGGATTGGTGGCAGCCATGTTGATGAACATCGCCACGAGCAGGAGGATCACAGCCGTTGCCACCCAGCGTCCCGGATGACGCACGGGTACGGCCTTGATCGGCTCTGTGGACTCAGTCATGCCTGCCCCTCCGCTGCGAAATGCCGATGGTGGACGTCACCGCTCGGCGACGCCCACCATCGCTGCTGACTACGACTTCGGATTGACCTCAGCTGTCATCAGCGTGCTTGACTCAAGGTCGTACTTCGAAGCGATCTCCTGGTAGCGACCACTGTCGATGAGCGACTGAATTGCCGCTTGAACCGCAGGTGCAAGGCCGCTCTTCCTATTCATCAAGACGCCGAGCAGGACGGAGTTCAGCGGAGTCCCTTCGGACACCTCGAACTTGCCGTCAGATCCTTGGGCGATTGAGGCAGCATTCGCGGTGTCGGAGATGAGCGAGTCCACTCGACCGCTGGCCAGAGCGATAGGCATCTGATCGGAAGCGGCGATCACCGTGAGATCAATCTCGGCTGCTCCAGCATCGGTGCAGATCTTGTTGAGTTGAGGCACTGTCACCGTCTCCTGAGTGCTTCCCTTCAGAACACCGACCTTGGTTCCGCAGATCGACTCGTCCAGGGCGATGAAATTCGGATTGCCCGCAGGCACAACGCCTGAGTCTCCCGAAGTCAGGTAGGAGACAAAGTCGACCTGCTTCTCGCGCTCAGGAGTGATGGTGAAGGAGGAAATGCCCAGGTCGTAACGGTTGCTCTGCACAGATGGAATGATCGAATCGAAGGTTGCGTTCTTGATCTCTGGGGTCAATCCCATCAGCGTTGCGATGTCGTTGGCCATGTCTATATCAAAGCCAGTGAGGGTCACGCCGTCTGCCTCGGTGTACTCCATTGGGGGGTATCCAAGTTCGGTGCCGATGCTCAAGGTTCCAGCTGAGGCGATCTCGGCCGGCAGAAGCGCCTGGATGGCTGGGTCCACGGTGACAGTCATCGCAACCGCCGGACTCGATTCAGCAGGGGATGCTGAAGAATCCGTTGACTCCGAATCCGAACTACTGCATGCAGCCAAGGCCAGGACTAGTGATGCTGCGATCACCACGCTGGAGCCGAACTGAGACTTGCGCAATCCGAGCATGAATCCTCCTTCTTGCGATCGAGCACTGTGCCCGAACGATGGGGTTGCCCCCGGGCCTGCCCTTCTCAGCGGTGAGAAGCCCTGCCAAGCTTGAGCGAGACTTTAAGCCAATTTCCTGAAATTCCAAGGGATTCTCGTCCTCCTCAAGCACCGTGGCGAGCCTCTCAACCAATTCCTGACGCCTGAGAGTTCACGACTGGAATTGAGCACACGATTCTTCGCGTGGGAATGCGCGTGACCTCCCTACCCCAAGCGACCACATGCCAAGCGACC
>DNXA01000045.1 GCA_003506065.1 Actinomycetota bacterium | reverse complement strand
AGCTCGCGACTACGACGAAGTTGCGTTGAGCGGAGCACTGTGGTCACTCACAAACGCAGTCGAACTCTGGCTCGAGTCCGTGCGAGCAGGCTTGGCAAGTCATGTAGTCCTCAACCACGCCACGCGTGGCCGTATGACGATTGCTGATGTGACGAGAGCCAACGCCCATGACGGGAGCCACCACGTCTGGGATGTCCAGCGCATCGTGGACTACTCGGACAGCTAGCCCTTGGGCTTGCGTCCGGCCTTCGAGCGATCAGCCTGAGTCAGCAGCACCTTGCGGATGCGCACATTGGCAGGCGTGATCTCCACGCACTCGTCTTCACGGCAGAACTCAAGCGCCTGCTCGAGTGACAAGGCCTTGTGCGGAATCAGCGGAACCAGAACATCGCTAGAGGACTGGCGCATGTTCGTCAGCTTCTTCTCCTTGGTCGGATTCACATCCATGTCCTCGGAGCGTGAGTTCTCGCCAACGACCATGCCCTCGTAGACCTCGGTGCCTGGACCAACGAACAAAGTGCCGCGCTCCTGAAGGTTGGCAAGAGCAAAACCGGTGGTGGGGCCACTGCGATCGGCAACCAGCGAGCCGGTCGGCCGGGTGCGAAGTTCACCGTGCCATGGCTCATAGCGATCGAAGATGTGGTGCAGCAGGCCAGTCCCACGAGTTTCGGTGAGGAACTCGGTGCGGAAGCCGATGAGCCCACGCGCCGGAACGATGTAGTCCATGCGCACCCAGCCGGTACCGTGATTGACCATCTGCTCCATCCGGCCCTTGCGAAGCGCCATCAGTTGCGTGACAACACCGAGGTAGTCCTCAGGAATGTCGATGCTCAGCTTCTCCATCGGCTCGTTGACCTTGCCGTCAATGATCTTCGTGACGACCTGAGGCTTGCCGACGGTCAGTTCGAAGTCCTCGCGACGCATCATTTCCACGAGGATTGCCAACTGCAGTTCGCCACGACCCTGGATCTCCCAGGTGTCCGGACGCTCAGTGGCCTCCATACGGATCGAGACGTTGCCGACGAGCTCCTGCTCGAGGCGCTGCTTGACCATGCTGGCGGTGAGCTTCTTGCCGCTCTTGCCCGACAGCGGAGCGGTGTTGATGCCGATGGTCATCGAGATCGAAGGCTCATCAACAGTGATGACGTGCAGTGCAACTGGGTTCTCAGGATCGGCAAGGGTCTCGCCGATGGTGATCTCAGGGATGCCTGCCACGGCGATGATGTCGCCGGGGCCAGCACTGTCGACTGGGACGCGAGTGAGGTTCTTGGTCATCAGCAATTCGACGACCTTGGCACGCTCGGTGGTGCCATCGGTCTTCATCCAAGCGACCTGCTGGCCCTTCTTGATGTAGCCCTGATGGACGCGGCACAAGGCCAAGCGGCCCAGGTACGGGGACGCATCGAGGTTGGTGACGTGTGCCTGCAGCGGCTTCTCAGGGTCGTACTGGGGAGCAGGCACCGTTGCGAGGAGTTGCTTGAACAGCGGTTCGAGATTCTCTTCCTCGGGCATTCCACCGTCTTCGGGACGAGTCAATGAGGCTCGGCCTGCCTTGGCACTTGTGTAGATGATGGGGAAGTCGATCTGCTCTTCAGTCGCATCCAGATCGAGGAAGAGCTCGTATGCCTCGTCGACGACTGCGCCGATGCGCGAGTCGGGGCGATCGACCTTGTTGATGACAAGCACAACAGGCAGTCGCTTCTCCAAGGCCTTGCGCAAGACGAATCGCGTCTGCGGAAGCGGGCCCTCGGATGCGTCGACGAGCAGCACTACGCCGTCGACCATTTCCAGCCCGCGCTCGACCTCACCGCCGAAGTCGGCGTGACCGGGAGTGTCAATGATGTTGAAGGTGACGCCGCCCTCAGGGGCACCATCGCCTGTGTAGTGAACCGAGGTGTTCTTCGCCAGGATCGTGATGCCCTTTTCACGCTCAAGGTCCATGGAGTCCATGACCCGGTCATTGACATCCTGGTTATCACGGAAGGCGCCGGACTGCCACAGCATGGCGTCGACAAGGGTGGTTTTGCCGTGGTCGACGTGGNNGTGGTCTTGCCGTGGTCGACGTGGGCGATGATGGCGACGTTACGAAGATCTTCTCTGCTCTGCACCCGGAGACCTTACGGGCTTGCGGCGCTGAGCGACGAATCCGCGAGTCCGGCCCTCAATGAATGGCTACTTGGCCGCCTTGAGCTCGGTCAGCACCACCAGGGCGCTCGGGCCGATGCCATGGAGGCGCGCAATGGCCTGCAAATCCGCCTTGCGGAGCTCCTTCAAGCAGTGGATCCCGGCGGCCGCAAGCGCCCGGCGGGCCGGAGCCCCCAGCCCGTGCTCCACCCAGATGTCGGCCGGAGCCTTGAAAGTCATCGCGAGCTTGACCTCGATCAACTGCTTCACAAGCTTCTTGGGGATGGGTTTGCCCAGGGGAAAATGCAGGGCACCCGGAGTGCCCTCATACTTCGCCGCTTCACCGACTTGTTCGATGACAGCGCCGCTGTGGGGGTAATAGGAGACAAAATTCTTGTAGCCCGCCATGCCAGCGATCACCTTGCCCCTGATTCGGAAGGCAGGCATGGCGTACGACATGCCCTGCTCTGCCTCCGGCAGGTATTGCAGGATCACAGAACGCAAGGCCTGAAGTGCCTTCTGCTGCTGAGGCTCTTCGAAGGATGCGATGTAGGCATCGATCTCAGCAGTGGACATCGCTACAACCCGTGATCTTGGCGGTAGACCGCCACGACTGCATTGGCGTGTCCATGTCCCATGCCGAACTCGCTCTTCAACCAATTCACCTGTTCCATGTGCTTGTCATCCTTAACCGAATCCAGTTGCGTCATCCAGTAGTCGATGGGCTCGCCGTACTTCTTCTCAATGGATGGGAAGTACGACTTCGGTCCCTGCACCTTGTCTGCCACGTCAGTATTCAAGCCGATTCACTCATCCACAAGAGGGATTGCGCGGAGTAAACGCCCCAAGAAGTCTCGGTAGAATCCGAGAGTTGCATCCGATTTCATTGATCCAGCTGGAGATGAAGATGACGTTCTTCGCAGGCTGGCGGTGGCGACTCTTCCCGGATGTCGATTCCGGTGACGTCTTGGCCAGCGTGAATGATGAGCGGCGAGAGACCCGGTTGAGGATCGCTGAGCGCGAATACCCAAGAACTCTCGCTTGGGCTGCGTCAGTGCTCCTGCTCATGACAGTTCTGACGTTCATTGGTGAGCCATCGCACGGTCTGCACACTCACTACTTCAAGACGCATGTCAACGATGTGTTCGTCGTGCTCCTGCTCTTTGCATCGGCATGGCTGCTCAACTCTGGTCGCATCCCTCGAAAGCTGCGAGCGTGGGTCCTGATGGTCAATGCGCTGGCCTTGGTCCTGTCCCTGCTCTGGCAGGTCACCGTTGAAGGCACCCCACTCAACTACACCTATGCAATGTTCGTCGTGATCGGCTACGGGGTCACTTCGCTCGCAACGGGTCCCTACCTCTGCGGAGCAGCTGTCAGCGTGATCGCCGCGACTTTCCTGGCCATCACCGGGCCAGTGGGGCATGCCTTCGATTGGATCCTGGTCGCCCTGACCGCGGCCGGCATCGGAGCAATCCTGTTGCGGATCCGACTCCAGAGCATCGTCGCGCTCGCCGATGCTCTGACCCTGGCCAAGGAGCTCGCCACCGTCGATCAGCTCACCGGAGTGCTCAACCGGCACGGTCTGCTGGAGCATGTGCCTGACTTGTGGTCAACAGCACAGCGATACGACGAGAGCGTGTTCGTCGCCTTCATCGACATTCGCGGACTCAAGAAGGCAAATGACAAGTTCGGGCATGACTATGGCGACAGCCTGATTCTTTCGGCGGCACAGGCAGCAAGAAAAGTCTTGCGCGGCGGCGATCTTCTTTCGCGTTGGGGCGGGGATGAGTTTCTCGTGGTCGGCATCGGCAATCACTCCGACGCGGAGTCCTTCGCCGTCGACCTGGAGTCGTCAGCAACTGAAGAGGCACTTGAGAGCGAGATGGGTGGGCTGAGCATCGGTATCGCGGCAGGTCTTCCTGGACGCAACTCACTCATGGATCTGACGAGCAGGGCTGACGAGGACATGTACCGCCGACGCACTGCCAACAACGCCAACACCGACCAGTAGTCCAGCGCTACCCTGCATCGCATCATGGCCGGCTACTCGGGCACGCCTCTTGCTCACAAACTCGGCATCAAGGCCGGGTTCACCGTGGTCGCGCTGCACGCCCCGGCTGACTTCGCATCGCTCCTTGAGCCGATGCCCGTGGATGTGAAGCTCGGCCGGCGTCTTTCGTCTTCAGCAGACCTTGTCGTCGCCTTCTTCGACCAGCGCGCAGTGCTCGAACGTGAAATTCCACGCCTTCGAGCAACGGTGTTTCCTGATCGAGTTCTCTGGGTGGCTTGGCCAAAGAAGGCAAGCGGGAAGCCAACGAACATCACAGAGGATGTCATCAGGGAAGTCGTACTGCCGACTGGACTCGTTGACGTCAAGGTTTGCGCAATTGATGCGACCTGGTCCGGACTGAAATGCGTGATCCGCAAGGAACTTCGAGATGGGGAGTCATGATTGCTCGCTCGATTGCATTGTTCGTGCTGGCCGCGATTACCGAGATCGGTGGCGCGTGGCTGATCTGGCAGGGGGCTCGCGAAGGCAAGGGTCTGATCTGGATTGGCCTTGGTGTGATCTCGCTTGGCTTCTACGGATTCATGGCGAGTTTGCAGCCGGATCCAAACTTCGGACGCGTGCTCGCCGCATACGGCGGCGTCTTCGTCGCCGGGTCGCTCGCCTGGGCAATGATCTTCGATCGCTTCACTCCTGATCGATACGACCTGATCGGCGCAGCCATCTGCCTGATGGGCGTCGGCGTGATCATGTACGGCCCTCGCTAGTCGCTCAGCAGACTGCGACCTCTATACCCGCGCCACTCCAGGCAGCGATGGCAGCCGCGCGAGCAAATGCTTTGACCAGCAAGTAGTCGGTGTTGAACGTCGACACCGAAAAGATGCTGATCTCCGCAGCAGCAAGCGGCGCCGTGATCGAGGCCAGGATTCCAACCAGCGCGAAATCCAGATTGCCTGCCACCCGAAATGCAACCCACGGCCCAACCGCAGGAACCGAGTCGTCCACTGTCAGTTGCGGAGCAACAAGTGAGACTTCATCTGGGATCGAGGCGAGATTCCAGAATGCAGATTGGCCAATGGCCACAAGAGAGTCGAATGGAACATCTGCCAGCGAGCTGAACTTGTAGACGAACAACTCCCCCTCGAGCTCAAGAAGATCAATCATGTTGCGCGACCGGTTGCACCAGATCCCACAAGTTCCCGTAATGATCGGCGAACACGATCACCTTGCCGTACTCCTCAGTTCGGGGTTCCCCGATGAATGCCACCGCACGTTCGCGCATGCGCGCGTAGTGGAAGTCGAAGTCAGCAACATGTAGAAAGAACTGCACACGACCAGCACCTTGCTTGCCGATCATCGACACTTGCTCCGGATTCGAGGCCTGGGCAAGAAGCAGGCAACTCCCGCTGTCTGCACTCGGCGCAACGCGCACCCAGCGCTTTGCAGGGCTCAATGCAGTGTCCTCGAGCAAGGTGAAGCCCAGGTCGTCGACGTAATGGCGAATTGCCGTGTCATAGTCATCAACGAGCACGGTCACAGCGTGCAGGCGCATGACAGGGCTCGTGCCTCCATCCACAGACGGCGAGACCGCCGTGAATCTGAGCCCTTGCGGGCCGGTCCATCGCTGAGCCAGTTCACGGCCTGCCAAAGCCAACTCGGTCGCAACGGCTGCCTGCGGCAACACAATGAATGCAACCCGGCCACCGTGAAGAGCGAAAGGGTTTGCAGCACCAGTTGTTCTCGACAATTCCGCCAGGTGCCCCTGAAGAAACGACTGGCGCTCCACACGTGGCCAGTGCTGGAAGATGACGACTGAGTGGCCTTGCTTGTACGAGCGTGCAATTTCCTCTGAGAAGACATATTTCGATGAATTTGCTCGCCCCACCTTCTGGCTTGGTGGCCCGATTCCATTGTCGGGATCGAAGAAAATCAATGAGTGAGGCGAGAGACCAGCCCAGAACTCCTCGAAATACGCAGCTCGGTCAGTTGCATTGTCTGTGAGTATCGATGAATGAAACGTTGCTGCACCAAGGATGTCCGACGATTCAACAGAACTAACTGAGCGCGATCCGGATTCGACAATCGATTTGAGACGATCAAACACGAACGGCTCACGCGTTCTGAAGGTGTCTGGCTGCTGCAGGTACCGGAGCCTTCGACCATCGCGACTCGAATCATCTTCGGTCAACAGCCAGCAAACACTCAGTTCCCGACCACTGGCTTCACTCAGGCCGCGCAGGATTGAGTACTTCTCAAAATCGCTGATATCGCCAACGTATTGGTTCTTCA
>DNXA01000283.1 GCA_003506065.1 Actinomycetota bacterium | reverse complement strand
TGGGTACTCTTTGGGGTCGCTTCAGTGCTCCCCGAACGTCCTGAAGATGACCAGAAGTCCGCAGCAGCAGTCCGATCCAACAATGAAGGTGGCGTCCCGTGCGCACGTACAGCCCAAAGGCCGGTGAGGTTTCACGCACCTGGCACGTAATTGATGCTTCCGATGTTGTGCTCGGACGGCTTGCCACCCACGCTGCGAACCTGCTGCGCGGCANNTCATCATCATCAACGCTGACAAGGTCGCGCTGACCGGTCAGAAGCGGGACCAGAAGAAGGCCTACCACCACTCCGGTTACCCGGGCGGCATGAAGGCCACCGGCTATGCCGATCTGCTCGACAACAACTCCCGCAAGGCAGTTGAGAAGGCAGTCAAGGGCATGCTCCCGCACAACAAGATCGGCAAGCAGCAGTTGAAGAAGCTCAAGGTCTACGGAGGCGCCGAGCACCCGCACGCCGCTCAGCTCCCGCAGCCCTTCGCGATCACTCAGATCGCCCAGTAGACATCCACCGGAATTAGATTAAGGAACATCGCGTGTCAGAGGCCACCATCGAAGACGTAGATATCGACATCGAAGAGGACGCTCCTTCGGAGTACACCTCGGAGACTCCTGCTCGCGCAGTTGTGACGCGCGACGTCGTCGTCGCCCCCGGCGCAGCAACTGGTCGCCGCAAGCAGGCCATCGCTCGCGTGCGCATCGTTCCCGGCACTGGCAACTGGACCATCAACGGCCGGACCCTTGACGACTACTTCCCCAACAAGGTGCATCAGCAAGAGGTCAACGATCCCTTCACCACCACTGGTGCTGAAGGCAAGTTCGACGTTCTCGCTCGCATCCACGGTGGCGGCGTCTCAGGCCAGGCAGGCGCGCTTCGCCTCGGTGTGGCACGTGCGCTCAATGCCATTGATCATGACGGCAACCGCCCTTCACTGAAGAAGGCCGGCTTCCTGACTCGTGACCCACGGGTCAAGGAGCGCAAGAAGTACGGTCTCAAGAAGGCTCGTAAGGCTTCTCAGTACAGCAAGCGCTAAGCCTTGGGTCGGCTCTTTGGCACCGACGGTGTTCGTGGGCTAGCCAATCGTGATCTCACAGCCGAAATCGCGCTTGATCTTGGCGTGGCGGCAGCACATGTGCTGTGTGAATCAAGCTCCAATCGTGGTCGGCGTCCGCATGCCGTAGTTGGCCGTGACTCTCGCATCAGTGGCCAGTTCCTGGAAGCGGCAGTCGTCGCGGGTCTGGCCAGCGCCGGTGTCGATGTGACCCTGCTCGGTGTGGTGCCGACCCCAACAGTTGCCTTCCTCACCGAGCATCTCAATGCAGATCTCGGTGTCATGCTCTCGGCCTCGCACAACCCGATGCCCGATAACGGGATCAAGTTCTTCGCCCGTGGCGGACACAAGCTCGACGACTCAGTCGAGGATGCAATTGAAGCGCGCATGCGCGAGCCTTGGGCTCGCCCTTTGGGCGGCGAGGTTGGCCGCATCGCAGACAATCACATCGCAGTTGAGCTCTATGAGCGCTATCTGCTCAGTGCCCTGCCGCATCGGCTCGATGGCCTGAAGATCGTTGTCGACTGCGCCAATGGCGCGGCCTCGCACGTAGCGCCATCAACTTACGCAGCAGCAGGTGCAGAGGTCATTGCCATTCATCACCAGCCNNGCCCACGACGGCGATGCTGATCGCTGCCTGGCTGTTGACGCCGACGGGAGCATCGTTGATGGCGACCACATTCTTGCGATCATCGCTATCGGCATGAACCAGGCGGGCTTGCTGGCCAAGAGCACTGTTGTTGCCACGGTCATGGCCAATCTCGGATTCAAGATCGCCATGCGCGAGCACGGCATCACGGTGGTCGAGACTGATGTCGGTGACCGCTATGTGCTCGAGGCGATGAAGGCTGATGGATTCAATCTTGGCGGCGAACAGAGCGGGCACGTGGTCATGCTCGACCACTCCACCACTGGTGATGGAGTGCTCACCGCCCTGCATCTGCTTGCTCAAGTTGCATCGTCTGGCAAGACCATTGCCGAGTTGGCGGCGCAGATCGACAAGCTGCCACAAGTACTGATCAATGTTCGTGATGTCGACAAGGCAGCTGTCGATGATTCAGCAGCAGTTGCAGCCGCGGTTGCCACAGCGGAGGCTGAGCTCGGCGATCACGGCCGGGTCCTGTTGCGTGCATCGGGAACCGAGCCGGTCATCCGAGTGATGGTGGAGGCGCCGACCATTGCACAGGCTCAGCGCATCAGTGAAGAGTTGGCCCAGACTGTTGCTGCACACCTTGCCTTGAACTGACCCTCTTCCACACCTGCTGCTGCAATGCCAGGGTGATCCAGCCGGCGATTGCCATCCCCGTGATGTTGATGACCAGCTGCATCAGGGAGCCTGCGAGTTCGCTCCATCGTGCAAAGACGAGTGAGAGTGCAGCATCACCGGACGCGGGAATGGTCGTGACAGAAATGAACACCCCGATCAGGCCACCGGATTGCGTGGATGTCAGGGCGAGCACTCCGACCGCCCCTGCGATCAGGGCGACGATGAATGACCAGGCATTTGGTGTGTAGATGAAGCTTGTTCCAACGCGAAGGGTNNTCGACCTCGTTGAGATCAACGAGTCCCAGGAGCCGGGCGATGCCGGCCAGAGCTGCCACGACGGCAATCGAGACCCCGAATCCCACAGCCAGTGTCCGGGCAGCCTGACGAAACAGGTTCGGACGCTTGCGCACCAGCGCCAATCCCAACGCGGCCACGGCGACGAACTCCGGACCGAGCACCATCGCCGCGATCACCAGGATGATCGAATCCGNNTGAAGGTCCAGGTCAACGCCGATTCTGAGTACGCGCGTTCGATGACCGAAGCCCACACGACTGCGTCGCTTCCGGCGCCCGGCGCTTGTGCTTCTGCATTGAAGGCCGCCTGGGAGATCCAGGTGGACGCATCGCTGATGACGATGGTGCCCTCACGCTCAATGCCCAGTTCACGCAGCGCTCGGATGACCAGATTCGCGCTCTCGCGGGGGATGTCGGCGTAGATCAAGTCGCCGACGGGCACCGCGCTTGCACCCTTGATCACGCTGAGAGCGCTCACTCCGTTGTCTGGACTCAGCACCGCCTGGGCCTGCTC
>DNXA01000059.1 GCA_003506065.1 Actinomycetota bacterium | reverse complement strand
TACGGTATTTGCCCGGTGGGAGCGGAGTCTTGCTCTTGCGTCCGATCATGCATGAACCCTAACCGTCAAAGGAGTCTGAACTCCTTGGCCTTGACGGTCAGGAACTCACGAACACTTGGGTGCGCGGCGTACTTGATGAGGTTGCCTGCCTGCTCACTTTGCGAACGTCCGAATACTTCAGCAATCCCGTTCTCGGTGACCACCGCACTGTGTTGATAGCTGGTAGTCTGCTCAGTGATGCGTGGCACGATCGTGGACACATCAGCCTTGGGATGCCACGAGGGCAGAGCGATGAACGAGCGGCCTCCGCGCGAATGCATGGCGCCGACGACAAAATCTGTGGATCCACCGAATCCGGAATAGATGCGGCCGTTCATCCGACTCGCATTTGCCTGATCGAACAGATCTACTTGCAAGGCCGCGTTCACGCTCGTCATCTGCGCCTGCTGCGCAATGGCTCCCGGGTCGTTGACGCGCTCGGTCCGCATCATTCTGATCGACCGATTCAGGTGCACCCAGTCGTAGAGCTCACGCGAGCCGAAGATGAAGCTCGAAGTCAGCGGAATGTCGGCATCCAGCGCACCAGCCCTGTGCAGGCCCAACGCTCCGTCGCTGAACATCTCGGTCCAGATGCGGATTCCCTTGTGATGCGTCAGTCCAGAAAGTACCCCATCAGGCACTGCGCCGATTCCAAGTTGCAAAGTCGAACCGTTCTCGATGACCGCCGCAATGCGATCACCTATCTCCTTCGAGATGCCCGTCACCTCCCCTGCGGGGTGCGTGGGCAGCGGCTCATCAACCTCGACGAGGTAGTCGATCTCGTTCTCATAGATCTGCGCGTCGCCATAGGTGTACGGCATCTGCGGATTGGCCTGCGCGATCACGAGTCCGCCGTGCGCCCGCGCGGATTCAATTGCGGCCGGCAGAATATTGACTTCGGTGCCAAGGCTGACGGTGTCGAAGCGGCGAGCAGAGGTATGCAGCAGCACCAAATCCGGGCGGTAGTACTCGCGGAACAGCACCGGAACCAAGCTCAGCCTGCAGGGGATGTACTCAAGATCTTCGTAACCGCGCATGCCAGCGCCGAGGAATGCGGTTTCGTATCGAACCCCCGGACGAGCGGGAAGTCCGGTTTGTGCATTGAGCAGGTGCAGCCGATAGGAGGCGACGTGAGCATCCAAGGCGTTGAGCAGCACCTGCGGGGTGGCGAAGTTCCCGGAGGTCACCACCCGGGGGTTCTCCGGCAGTCCGTCAAAGATTCTGGCCAGTTGCTCAGGTGTGATCACGCGCATGTCGCAATCTTGGCGCGAAGCCTGCCTCGCTGACCATCGGCATGAGGCGCGCCCTGTGCCAGAATGATCAAATGCTGCCAGAAATCGCCTGGGGCGATGCCAAGGTCTATGTCGCCGGTCACAACGGGCTCGTTGGTTCCGCGATTGTCCGCGCACTCAAGAACGCCGGGGTTGGCGAGATAGTCGGATGGCGCTCAAGTGAACTTGACCTGCGTGATCGCCAGGCCGCCTTCGATGCCATTCACCAGGCCAAGCCGGACATCGTCATCGACGCGGCGGCCAAGGTCGGCGGAATCATGGCCAACTCCACGTACCCCGTTGAATTCCTGCGCGACAACATCCTGTTGCAGACCAACATCATGGATGCAGCGCACGCCGCAGACATCGACCGCCTGCTCTTCCTCGGCTCCTCCTGCATCTATCCGCGTCATGCCAGTCAGCCGATCAGCGAATCCTCACTGATGACCGGCCCGTTGGAGCCCACCAACCAGGCCTATGCGATGGCCAAGATCGCCGGGATCTACTACATCGAGGCCCACCGCACCGAGTACGGACGCCACTGGATCTCAGCAATGCCGACCAACCTCTACGGCCCCGGTGACAACTTCGATCTGGAGACCTCGCATGTGCTGCCGGCGTTCATTCACCGCTTCCATGACGCCAAGATCTCCGGCACGCCCTCAGTCACCGTGTGGGGCACCGGCTCCCCACGCCGCGAGTTCCTCCATGTCGATGACCTGGCTGATGCCTGCCTGCTGCTGCTGAACACCTACGACTCACCGGAGACCATCAACGTCGGGCTGGGCGATGACATGCCGATTCGTGAGCTGGCAGAAACCGTCGCCGCGGTCGTTGGATTCACGGGCACGATCGAATGGGATTCCTCCAAGCCCGATGGCATGCCACGCAAATTGCTGGACACTCGTCGGATCAATGAACTCGGCTGGAAGCCGCAGATCTCCCTGCGCGAAGGCCTGGAATCCACCTACGCCTGGTACCTGAACAACTACGCCTGATCCGGAGGACCAATGACGGGCAACGCCTCCGCAAATGCACCAGTGCAGGTACTGCTTGCCGGTCGTACGGCCTCACTCATTCGCCTCACCTGCAAGCCGGGTCTGCGACCAGCCCTGCTTGACGTCCTCAACAACTATCTGGACCGTCTCGGCGAAGAGCCAGGCACTGAGCTCTTCACCTTGTCCATCGATCCTGACAACGACGATCTGGTCTGGATGTACGAGGTCTTTGCAAACGAGGATGCGCAGCGCGAGCACATGCAGGCACCCGCAGTTGGCGAGATGCTGTCGCTGATGCAAGAGCTGCTCGACGGACCACCCGCAGTCCTGCGGATGATGCCTTTGCGCCTGTCTTTGCAAGAGACCGTCCTCAGCGACGAGTTCGAGCTGTAGCGAGCGGCTCATCGCCCGCCAAGCCATGCGCTTGCTTTTCTGCAATGCGCCAACGCACACTGTGGGCACTGCAGCAGGCGCTGTTGCTGGAAGGGATCAACGCGCAACATGAACCGTCGACGTCTGCTCTCTGTTGTCTCCCTTGCCGGCTTGGCAGCAGGACTCATCAGCTGGGGTGGAGCCTCTGCTGGAGCCGCTACGACTGACCTGGCTGTGACCTGGACTGTGACTCAGGATTGGGGCACCGGATTCCAGGCTGCTGTCACAATCAAAAACAACACGAGCTCATCCATCAATCCCTGGCAGGTCACGGTTCCCAACGCGCCAGGTGTCACGTCAATATGGGATGCCCGGGCCAGTGTGAACTCTGCCGGCACCAGGTTCACTGGAGAGGCATGGAATGCATCGATTCCAGCGGGAGCCGTGGTGTCCTTCGGACTCATCGGCCAGCCCTCTGCCAACGGAGTTCGCATGCCTGACACCTGCAGCGCGGTCGGAGCCTCCTGCGCTGTGAATTCCGCGGTAGTTGCCACACCCAGCTCAAGCCCTTCACCCTCAATCACTCCGACTCCTTCGCAGAGCTCGAGCCCCAGTTCAAGCCCGAGTCCCACCGACTCGGCAACCGCCTCAGCCGTGACGCTGAAGCTGACGACAGTCTCTGATTGGCAGACCGGGCGCACGATGGATCTGAAGATCACGAACTCCGGCACCAAGACCTTCACCGGATGGAAGGTCTCCCTGCCCTGGACCGGCACCTCAGTTGCCCCATGGAATGCCAGCGCCTCCTTAGTGAACAAGGTGCTCAGCCTGACCAATGAGAGTTGGAATGGCACCCTTGCTCCGGGCACAAGCACGACAGTTGGATTCTCCGACTCGGGGGCCTTCATCATGCCGAACACCTGCACCTCCACCGTTGGTGCCTGTGCGCTGAACTCGGGTCCCACGTCAACTGCTAGCCCAACACCAACGACGAGTGTGACTCCCAGCCCAAGCGCCAGTCCATCAATCACAGGTGCGCCCGGCGCCACACTGATTGCCCCATATGTCGACATGGGCCTGTACCCCACGGCTGATCTCGTGAAGATGTCAACGGACACAGGCGTCAAGGCCTTCACTGCTGCATTCGTCGTTGTAGAGGCTGGCAAGACCTGCACCCCCGCCTGGGGCGGCTACGCGGCCTACGCCGTTGGCGGCTCGCAGGACTTCTCCGATGTGATCGGGCGATTCAAGTCAGCGGGTGGACAGGTCATCGTCTCCTTCGGTGGGGCATCGGGCACCGAGTTGGCCGACGCGTGCACGACCGACTCCGCTCTGCTGAAGGCCTACAGCGACGTCATCGATCGTTACGCCATCAGCCGCATTGATTTCGATATTGAGGGAGCATCAGTCGCCAACTCGGTCGCGAATCAGCGCCGCGCACGAGTGGTCGCGCAGCTCCAGCGTGACTATGTGGCCAAGGGCAAGACCGTTGCTGTGTCACTCACAGTGCCAGTCATGCCCGATGGACTCGATGCCAATGGCCTGCGAACCGTCCGCGAGTTTGCTGCGGCGGGCGTCAGTCTCGCGACGGTGAATGTCATGGCCATGGATTACGGATCCTCATTCACCGACATGGGCACCCATGCGATAACAGCCGCACAGGGAACTGCAACGCAACTCAAGAGCATCAGCAATTACGCAGGACTGTCCAACGCCAAGCTGTTGGCCATGGTAGGCATCACGCCGATGATCGGTCACAACGATGTCTCTCCCGAGATCTTCACCATTGCCGATGCAAGCAAGGTCGCGGACTTCATCAAGCGCAATGGCGTGGGAATGCTGGGTTGGTGGGAGATGACGCGCGACAAGCCGTGCGCCAGCAGCAGTGAGGGTCTGTACCTGTGCACGAAGCTCAATGAGCCGCAATGGAAGTTCTCACGAACCTTTGTGCAGGGCCTC